>CALEZJ010000385.1 GCA_937927885.1 uncultured Paracoccaceae bacterium
GCTCAGGGCCGTCGCCTCGTCACGCAGCGACAGGGCCTGCACGATGCCCCCCTCGTCGACGATCATCGCAACATCGGCCAGCGCCGATACGATGCCGGACATCAGATCCGATTCCAGTATCGGCATCGAAGGGCCGCCGAGCATGTTCAATCCACCGTAAAACAAGGTTCCCTGCCCGTCCTGTTTCCACCGCTTCCCGGGCAAGGACCACGCGAACCGGGGAGCTAGCCGAGCGCACCTGTCCTGGCACCCAGTGCCAGAAAGTCGAGCGCGCCACGCACGTCCTGGGTGACCAGATCGGCACCCGTGACGTCTTGCACCTCCGATAGGGCGACTGGCACCGAACCACCCACAATCACGGGCAGCGCGGCATTCCCCGACCGTTTGGCGATCTTGACCAATTTTGCAACAGAATCAAGGCTAGAGACATTCCCGACCGAGATAAAGACCGCATCGAAAGCCGCTTTTTCCAGCATGGCATCCAGCGAAAGCGGATTCGAGGTCAACGCCACGGTCACCGAGACCCCGCGCCTGCGCATTTGTCCGGTGGCGATCATCGCGCCCAGCGTGTGCTGGTCGGTATCCGGCACCAGCATCAGGACCGAACCCGTCGAACCGGCCAGATCATCCGCGCGCCACCCGCGCCCCAGGTCGCGCAACAGCGTCTGGATGCGCGCAAAGGCGATCGTGGCTGTCAGGATGTCGATTTCGTCGTCATGCCAGCGCGCGCCAATCCGGTTGACCGCGGCCGGCGTATAAAGGTCGACCATCACCGAGGCCGGAATGTGCAGCCTCCGGCATTCGGTCCCCAGCCTGAGCAAGGCCGCGCGGTCGCCGCTGATCATCGCCGAAACCATCAGGTCCAGTACCGCGGGGATGGGGGGCTTGCCGTCGTGCCGGTCGTCGCTGGTCAGCACCGACAGCACCTGTGGCACCAGTTGGGCGCGGAACGCATCCGCCTGTGTCCGTCGCATCCAGTCAGTGTCTGGTGAAGTCCCGGACATGGCTGCCTCCCGCAGTGCCCCGACCCTGCGTGCCCGCAAAGCCTGTGACTCAGACAGTCACGCAGGCGGCGCGAGTTGTCAAATGGAATTGACAGCACCTCGCCAGACTCCCGCCTGGGACCCCGAAATCCGGGCCGCATGCGGGCGCTTTTTGTCCATTTCCGCGTCGAAATTGCCGGATTTCACACCATGTGTCAATTTTGCTTGTGTAAGTTTGGATTGACACTTGTAGCCACACGTCTACACTCGCCACAACGACACCCAAGGACTCAGCATCCGATGCCACGCCCTTCCGCCCCCCTGACTCCGCGCAAGCCGCTCTATTCGCTCGAGGAAAGGGCACGCCGGGATGCCAGTGGCTGGACCCTGGTGCAGGGCATTCTCGCCCCGGTGCAGTTCGCCGTCTTCGTCATCTCGGCGATTCTCGTGCTGCGCTATCTGACCAGCGGCGAAGGTTACGCGATCGCCACCGCCTCGATCCTGCTCAAGACCGCGCTGCTTTACGCCATCATGGTCACCGGCGCGATCTGGGAAAAGGTCGTGTTCGGCCAATACCTGTTTGCGCCCGCCTTCTTCTGGGAGGACGTCGTCAGCTTTGGCGTGATCGCGCTGCACACGCTCTACCTTTATGGCCTGATCAGCGGCGCGATAGGGCCCCGGGCCCTGATGCTGATCACCCTTGCCGCCTATGCGATCTACTGCATCAACGCCCTGCAATTCCTGATGAAACTGCGTGCTGCGCGGCTCGATGCCCGTGACGCTCCGGCCCGGGGGATCCCCGCATGACCGCCACCTGCCGCGATGCCCCCATCCTGAAGGAACGCGGCCAGCGCGAGGTGTTCTGCGGCCTGACCGGGATCATCTGGCTGCACCGCAAGATCCAGGATGCCTTCTTTCTGGTCGTGGGCTCGCGCACCTGTGCGCATCTGCTGCAATCGGCGGCAGGCGTGATGATCTTTGCCGAGCCCCGATTCGCCACCGCCATCCTCGAAGAAAAGGACCTTGCCGGTCTTGCCGATGCGCATGCCGAACTTGACCGCGAGGTGGCGCGTCTGCTGGCCCGGCGCCCGGACATCCGTCTGCTGTTTCTGGTGGGCTCGTGCCCGTCCGAGGTGATCAAGCTGGACCTGCACCGCGCTGCCGAACGGCTCAGCGGCGTGCATGGGCCGAATGTGCGGGTGCTGAATTATTCGGGCTCGGGGATCGAGACAACCTTTACCCAGGGCGAGGATGCCTGCCTTGCCGCCATGGTCCCCGCCCTGCCGCAGACCGAGGCCGCGCAATTCCTGCTGGTGGGCGCCCTGCCCGACGTGGTCGAGGACCAGGCGCTGGACCTGCTGGCGCAGATCGGCGTGGCGCCCGTGCAGGTTCTGCCCGCCCGGCGCGGCACCGAGCTTCCGGCGATCGGCCCGAACACGCGCTTTGCGCTGGCCCAGCCCTTTCTGGGTGACACCCAGTCCGCACTGATCCGTCGCGGCGCGCAGCCGATCAGTGCCCCCTTCCCCTTTGGCGCGGAAGGGACCGCGCTCTGGCTGCATGCGGTCGCCGCCGCTTTTGGCATTCCCCCGCAGCGGGTCGAGGCCGTCATCGCCGCTCCCCGCGCCCGTGCTCAGGCGGCCGTCGCCCGGGTGGCCGAGGTGCTCCGGGGCAGATCGGTCTTCTTCCTGCCCGACAGCCAGCTCGAACTGCCACTGGCGCGATTCCTGACCCGTGAATGCGGCATGACCGCCGTCGAGATCGGCACCCCGCACCTGCATGCCCAGATCATGGGTCCGGAACTGGACCTGATCGCCGCCGGGCCGGTGATCTCCGAGGGGCAGGATGTCGACCTCCAACTGGATCGCGTGCGCGCGGCGCGGCCCGATCTGACGATCTGCGGCCTTGGCCTGGCCAACCCCCTCGAATCCGAGGGGTTGACGACCAAGTGGGCCATCGAACTCGTGTTCACCCCGGTGCATTTCTTCGAACAGGCCGCCGACCTTGCGGGCCTCTTTGCCCGTCCGATCAGGCGCCGCGCCCTGCTGGCGCCCCATGCGAGGGCCGCCGAATGAAGCTGACCGTCTGGACCTATGAAGGCCCTCCCCATGTTGGCGCGATGCGCGTCGCCACGGGAATGCGCGACCTGCATCTGGTGCTGCACGCACCACAGGGCGATACCTATGCCGACCTCTTGTTCACGATGATCGAGCGGCGCGGCCATCGCCCCCCGGTCAGCTACACCACCTTCCAGGCCCGGGATCTGGGCGCCGATACCGCCAGCCTGTTTCGCACCTCGGCGCAGGCGGCCCATGACCGCTTCCGGCCGCAGGCGCTGCTGGTCGCGGCCTCGTGCACGGCCGAACTGATCCAGGACGACCCCGGCGGCCTTGCCGAAACGCTGGGTCTGCCGGTGCCGGTGATCGCGCTCGATCTGCCCAGCTATCAGCGCAAGGAGAACTTCGGCTGCGACGAGGCGTTCCTTCAACTGGCCCGTGCCCTGGCAAAGCCGATGGAACGCACGACAAGGGTCAGCTGCAACATCCTCGGCCCCACGGCGCTGGGGTTCCGG
>CALEZJ010000386.1 GCA_937927885.1 uncultured Paracoccaceae bacterium
TGCCCGACATCAGCCTGAACGCGGTGGCCAATCTGGGCTATGCCGAGGGGCGGTTTTTGCAGCCGGTCTGGCCGGGGGATACGCTGAGTTCCGAATCCGAGGTGATCGGGCTGAAGGAAAACTCGAACGGGCAATCGGGCGTGGTCTATGTGCGCACGACCGGGCGAAACCAGCGCGGCGAGCCGGTGCTGAGCTATGTGCGCTGGGTCATGGTGCGCAAGCGCGATGCCGCATCGCCCGCGCCCGAAGCCGTGGTGCCCGTGCTGGGCAAGGACGTGGCAGCCGCCGATCTCGTTGTGCCAGAGGGCCTCAGGTTCGACGCCTATGACTTTGCCGCCGCGGGCGAGCCCTATCGGCTGGGGGATTACGCGGTCGGCGAGGTGATCGACCATGTCGATGGCGTGACCGTCGAGGAAGCCGAGCACATGCTGGCCACCCGCCTGTGGCAGAACACCGCCAAGGTGCATTTCGACTCCACCCTGCGCGCCGATGGCCAGCGTCTGATCTATGGCGGGCATGTGATCAGCCTCGCGCGGGCGCTCAGCTTCAACGGGCTGGCGAATGCGCAGATGATCGTGGCGATCAACGGCGGCGCCCACGCGAACCCCTGCCACAGCACAATGACGGTGCGCGCCTGGTCCGAGGTGCTGGACAAGGCCGAAACCGCGGCGCCCGGCGTGGGGGCGATCCGCTTGCGGCTGGTGGCGACCTCGGGCACCGGAACGCACCTGCGCGGCGCGGACGGCAAATATCGGCCCGAGGTCTTGCTGGACCTCGATTACTGGGCGCTGATCCCGGCCTGATATGGGCGCCGCTGATACCGCAATCATGTGATCACGCTTTTTCCGGCCGTGATCACAAACCGGGTTTTTCTGGATTATTCCCGCATTTCCAGCGAATTTCGCCGCATTGCCTGCGTGACTTGCGCGAAAAACCCGGTATTGATCCAGCCGAGCCAGCCGGTTCCGTGCAACCGGCGTGCCAGACCGAAAGGACCGATCATGGCTGACGTGAACCGTGGCAACCGGCCACTTTCCCCGCATCTTCAGGTGTATCGACTGCCGCTGGTGTCGGTGATCTCGATCCTGACCCGCATCACCGGCGTGGCCATGATGGCTGGCGGCGTGCTGGTGGTCTGGTGGTTCGTCGCCGGGGCCTATTCGCCGGGCTATTTCGCCACCGCCGACTGGCTGTTGTCGTCCTGGTTCGGCAAGCTCGTGCTGATCGGCTCGCTCTGGTCCCTGTGGTTCCACTTTTCCAACGGGATCCGCCATTTCTTCTGGGATTTCGGCAAGGGGTTCGACCTGCCCACGGTCGCGCGCACCAACCTGCTGGTGATTGGCGCCTCGGTGGTGCTGACGATCCTGACGCTGCTTCTGGTCTGAGGGAGAACACGAATGACCTACAGAACCGATCTGTCCCGCGTTCAGGGCCTTGGCCGCGCCGGCGAGGGCGTGCAGCATTTCTGGGCCCAGCGCCTGAGTTCGGTCGCGCTGATCCCGCTGACCATCCTGTTCCTGATCCCCTTTGGCCGCGCGCTGGGCGGCGGGCACGAGGCACTCGTCGCCACCTATGGCCAGTTCGGCCATGCGCTGACCGCGATCCTGTTCATCGCCGTCGCCTGCTGGCATTTCGCCATCGGCATTCAGGTGGTGATCGAGGATTACGTCCACGGCGCCACCCGCGTCGCGCTGATCGTGCTGGCCAAACTGTTCAGCGCCACGCTGGCCGTGGCCGGCATCCTGGCTGTCGCCACCATCCTGTTTCGCGCCTGAGGACCTCTGATGACCGCCTATCCGATTGAAAAACATACCTATGACGTGGTTGTCGTCGGCGCCGGGGGTGCGGGTCTGCGCGCCACGCTGGGGATGGCCGAACAGGGGCTGAAAACCGCCTGCATCACCAAGGTCTTCCCGACCCGCAGCCATACCGTGGCCGCGCAGGGCGGGATCGCCGCCAGCCTTGGCAACATGGGTCCCGACAGCTGGCAGTGGCACATGTATGACACCGTCAAGGGCTCGGACTGGCTGGGCGACACCGACGCGATGGAATACCTCGCGCGCTCGGCCCCCGATGCGGTCTATGAACTGGAACACTACGGCGTGCCCTTCTCGCGCACCGAAGATGGCCGCATCTATCAGCGCCCCTTTGGCGGCCACACCACCGAATTCGGCGAGGGTCCGCCCGTCCAGCGCACCTGCGCTGCCGCCGACCGCACCGGCCACGCCATGCTGCACACGCTCTATGGCCGCTCGCTGAAGGAAAAGGCGCAGTTCTACATCGAATATTTCGCCACCGACCTTCTGATGAGCGAGGACGGCGAATGCACCGGCGTGCTGGCCTGGAAACTGGATGATGGCACGCTGCACCAGTTCAACGCCAAGATCGTCGTGCTGGCGACCGGCGGTTATGGCCGCGCCTATTTCAGCGCGACCTCGGCCCATACCTGCACCGGCGACGGCAACGGGATGGTGGCGCGCGCGGGCCTTCCCTTGCAGGACATGGAATTCGTGCAGTTCCACCCGACCGGGATCTATGGCGCCGGCTGCCTGATCACCGAGGGGGCGCGCGGCGAGGGCGGCTATCTGACCAACTCGGAAGGCGAGCGGTTCATGGAACGCTATGCGCCAACCTACAAGGACCTCGCCTCGCGCGACGTGGTCAGCCGCTGCATGACGCTGGAA
>CALEZJ010000387.1 GCA_937927885.1 uncultured Paracoccaceae bacterium
CCGGGCGGCAAGGTCGGGTTTCGCCTGCGGTGCGGGTTCGAATTCGATCCGGCCCGGGGAATAGCGGATCAGCCGCAGGTCGGTCTCGACCTCGGTCAAGAGGCGAATGTCGCGGCGTTCCCGGATCAGCGCCACGACCGACTCGAACGTGGCAAAACGCGCCAGCGCCTCGGTTGCCCCGGCCAGCGCCGCCTGCGGCCCGCCACCGCCCGAGGGCACTCCCCCCCGCCCCATCGCCGATACTCCGCCGCTGCCGCCGCGCGGCATCGGCGCACCGCCAGAAGGCGGCGGAGGGCTGTCCTGCAAACGCCGGATCAGTTCGTCCGGGGTGGGCAGGTCGGCGACATGGGTCATGCGGATCACCGCCATCTCGGCGGCCATCATCGCGTTCGGGGCCTGCGCCACCTCCTCCAGAGCCTTCAGCAGCATCTGCCACATCCGCGCCAGCACCCGCAGATCCAGCCGCGCCGCCAGCCCGGTGCCGCGCGCGCGCTCGTCCGGGGTGACGGCAGGGTCCTCGGCGGCGGCGGGGGTGATCTTGATGACCGAAACCCAATGCGTGATCTCGGCAAGGTCGCGCAAGACCGCGATCGGGTCCGCGCCATCGGCATATTGCGCCGCCAGTTCCTCGAGCGCGCCCGCCGCATCGCCGCGCAGCACGGCCTCGAACAGGTCCATCACCCGGCCCCGGTCGGCCAGCCCCAGCATGGCGCGCACCTGATCGGCGCCGGTTTCCCCCGCGCCATGGCTGATCGCCTGATCCAGAAGACTCATCGCGTCGCGCACCGAGCCCTCGGCGGCGCGGGTGATCAGCGCCAGCGCCTCGGCGCCGACCTGCGCCCCCTCCAGCCCCGCGATGCGCGAAAGATGGGCGATCATCACCTCGGGTTCGATCCGGCGCAGGTCGAAGCGCTGGCAACGCGACAGCACGGTGACGGGCACCTTGCGGATTTCGGTCGTGGCAAAGATGAACTTCACATGCGGCGGCGGTTCTTCCAGCGTCTTCAACAAGGCGTTGAAGGCGCTGTTCGACAGCATGTGCACTTCGTCGATGATGTAGATCTTGTAGCGCGCGCTGGCGGCGCGGTAGGCGACCGACTCGATGATCTCGCGGATGTCACCCACCCCGGTGCGGCTGGCGGCGTCCAACTCCAGCACATCGACATGCCGCCCCTCGGCAATCGCCCGACAGGATTCGCACTGGCCGCAGGGTTCCGTCGTCGGCCCGCCGTTGCCATCGGCGCCCACGCAGTTCAGCCCCTTGGCGATGATGCGCGCGGTCGTCGTCTTGCCGGTGCCGCGAATGCCGGTCATCACAAAGGCGTGGTGGATGCGGTCGGCGGCGAAGGCGTTTTTCAGCGTGCGCACCATCGCGTCCTGACCGATCAGATCGGCAAAGGTCTCGGGTCGGTATTTGCGGGCGAGAACCTGATAGGTCTGGGTCATCGGAGTCCTTCCATCGGGCGGACCTTAGGCAAGGCCGGGCGCGGCGTCCAGCACCCGCTCGAACATCCTCAGCCCTCGACCGCGCCGCCATCGGTGAACTGCAACCGCGCAAGGCGCGCATAAAGCCCGCCCTGCGCCACCAGTTCGGCATGCGTGCCCTCGGCCACGATGCGGCCCTGATCCAGCACCACGATGCGGTCGGCCTTGCGCACGGTGGCCAGCCGGTGCGCCACCACCAGAACCGTGCGCCCCTGCGCCAGCGTTTCGACCGCCTGCTGCACCGCCCTCTCGCTTTCCGCATCCAGGGCCGAGGTCGCCTCGTCCAGCAAGAGCACCGGCGCGTCGCGCAGGATCGCGCGGGCGATGGCGATGCGCTGCTTCTGCCCGCCCGACAGCATCACGCCGCGCTCGCCCAGTTGGGTGTCATAGCCCTGCGGCAGCGCGGCGATGAAGTCATGCGCGGCGGCAGACCGCGCGGCGGCCTCGATTTCGGCGTCCGAGGCATCGGCACGGCCAAACCGGATGTTCTCGCGCGCCGAGGTGGCAAAGATCACCGGGTCCTGCGGCACCAGCGCCATGGCGCCGCGCAGGTCCTGCCGGGTCACCTCGCGCAGGTCGATCCCGTCCAGCCGCACCGCGCCGTCCTGCGGATCGAAGAACCGCAGCAGCATCTGGATGATCGTCGTCTTGCCCGCACCCGAAGGCCCGACCAGCGCCACGGTTTCCCCCGGCGCGACCCGCAGGGTGATCCCGTCCAGCGCCGATTGCCCCGGCCGCGTGGGATAGTGAAACCGCACCGCGTCGAATTCGACCGCGCCCTGCACCGGCTGCGGCAGCGCGCGCGGGCTGACCGGGTCGCGCACCTCGTCGACGGTATGCAGCAGTTCCACCAGCCGCTCGGTCGCGCCGGCCGCGCGCTGCAATTCGCCCCAGATTTCCGACAGGGACCCCACCGCCCCCGCCACCAGCACGGCATAGATGACGAACTGCACCAGCTCGCCAATGGTCATCGCCCCTTCGCGCACGTCCAGCGCGCCCACCCACAGCACGCCGACGATGCCAAAGAACACCAGCGCGATGACCAGCACCGTCAGCACCGCGCGGGTGGCGATGCGCACCAGCGCCACGTCAAAGGATTTCTCGGTCACCGTCTCGAAGGCGGCGATCGACTGCCCTTCATGCGTGAAGGCCTGCACCGTCTGCGCCGCCGTGAGCGCCTCCGAGGCATTGCCGCTCGACGCCGCGATCCAGTCCTGATTTTCACGCGACAGGTTGCGCAGGCGGCGCCCCAGCACCACGATCGGCACGATCACCGCCGGGACCAGAAGCAGCACCAGCCCGGTCAGCTTGGCCGAGGTCAGCGCCAGCAGCACGAACCCGCCCAGCAGCGTCAGGACATTGCGCAAGGCGACCGACACCGACGAGCCGACGATGGACTGGATCAGCGTCGTGTCCGTGGTCAGGCGCGACAGTACCTCGCCCGACATGACGCGCTCGTAAAAGGCGGGCGACAGACCGATGACCCGGGCAAACAGCGCCTCGCGCAGATCGGCCACCACCCGCTCGCCCAGCCGGGTGACCATGTAATAGCGCAGCCCCGTCCCCAGCGCCAGCAAGGCCGCCAGCCCCATCGCCGCCAGGAAATACTGGTTCAGCAGTTGCAACTCGCCCGAGGAAAACCCGTCCACCACCCGCCGCACCGCCAGCGGCAGCGTCAGCGACACGCCCGATGTCACCACCAGCGCGAAAAGCGCGCTGACCAGCAGACCGCGGTAAACCGCCAGAAACGGCCAGAGACCGGCCAGCGAACCGATCCGCCGCGATCCGGGCCGCGTCTCGTTGTGACTGGTGTCGCTCATGGCTCTCTCCCTGGCATCTGCCTCGCGTTTAGGAGAAGCCGCCCCCGTCATCAACCCCCGCATCCTCGACCGCGGCCGCCTCGGCCATTCGGCGGTTTGTCGCCCGCCCACGCATTTCTCACGCGGGGCTACCCGTTTGGTGATCGCCTCCCCGCTTGCCCCGACCGCGCCAAAGGATCACCCTGCCCCCAATCCCCGCTGTCTCCCCGCTGTCCCGGAGTCCCCCGATGCCCGCCTCGCTTCCAACCCTGACCCGCCGCCTGCGCCGCATGGCGCTCCTGACCCTCAGCGGCCTCGTGCTGGCCCTGCCCCTGTCGGCCGAAACCGCAATCCGGGGCGTCACGCTGTCGACCGCGGGCCTCGCCATGATCGAGGCCACCGGCCAGTTCGGCGCCGAACCGATCCGGCTGTCCGTGCCGCGTGTCGAGATCGACGATTTCCTGAAAAGCCTCTGGGTGATCGACCCCTCGGGCGCGGTGCCCTTCGTCACCATGACCGGCCCCGGCGGGTTCGAGGACGCCTTCGCCCATTTCCCCTTCGGCCCGCAGGATGTGACCGACCCGGCGCGGCTCTTTGCCGCGATGGTCGGCGCCCCCCTGACCGTCGAGAGGCGCGGGCAAAGCTGGAGCGGGCTCAACATGGGCGTCATGCAGCGCCCCGGCGAACATGGCGCGGTCAATGTCCTGAACCTGCGCGCCGAGGACGGAACCCTGCTGAGCTTCGTCATGGATGACGCGCTGGGCGTGCGCTTTGCCGATGCGGCGGACCAGGCCACGCTGACGGCGGCCCTGCGCGCCTGGCGCGGGGCGGCCAACCCGCGGCGGGTGGAACTCGCGCTGGACAGCGACAATGCCGAACCACGGCAGGTCGGACTGGTCTATCTGCAGAACGCGCCGCTCTGGCGCACCGCCTGGCGCGCGGTCGACACGCCCGAAGGCATCCGGCTGATCGGTTGGGCGG
>CALEZJ010000388.1 GCA_937927885.1 uncultured Paracoccaceae bacterium
GCCCGGCCCGCCGCGCCCGGTGGTCAGGGCCCGCCCGGCCTGCGCCAGCAGGCCCGGCAGCGCGGTGGCATCGTCAAGATGCAGGGCGGGGCCCAAGGTGCGGGTCAGCGCGCGTTGGTCGGGCAATTCGTGCAGGAATCCCAGGCCCTTGCCCAGGGTCTCGCGCCGGTTGACGCCGGAAATCACCAGCACCGGCACGCTGTCGGCCCGCGCCTGCGCCATCGGCGTCAGGATATTGGTGACACCGGGACCGGTGATCACCAGCGCGACACCGAACCGCCCGGAAACCCGCGCATAGCCATCGGCCATGAAGCCCGCCCCGGCCTCGTGCCGGGCGGTGACATGGCGGATGCCTGACCCGGCCACCGCGCGATAGAGTTCGATCGTATGGACGCCCGGAATGCCGAAGAGGACATCGACACCTTCGGATTTCAGCCAGGAAACAAGGGTTTGCGCGACAGAGTTCATGCGGCGTTTCGCAGGGCATAGGCGCGCAATCTGGCGCAGGCCTCGCGCGTGTCGGCGTCCGAGGCATTCAGCGCGACTCGCAGCCAGCCTTCCAGCGCGGTGCCGAACGAGGCCCCGGGCATCATCGCCACATCGGTCCTCTCAAGAATGTCGAGCGCCATCGCCTTGGAATCATGAGACAAGGCGCGAATGTCCAGGAGGGCGAACATGCCCGCCTCGGGCCGGTGCACGCGCAGGCCCGCCACGCCATCCAGTTCGTCAAAGACGATCTGCGCGCGCCGCGCCATCCGGGCCGCCATGCCGCGCGCCAGCGTCGGCGGGGCGCTGATCGCCGCGGCGGTCATGTCGGCGATGAAGGGTTGCGAGCCGAACAGCATCGTTTCGCTGAGCGGCAGGGCGCGGTGGCAAAAGTCGACCGGGCCAACCGCCCAACCCGAGCGGAAACCGGGGCTTGCGTGGCTTTTTGAAATCGAGGCGGTGCAGATCGTGCGATGCTCGAACGCCGGATCGGCCAGCGCCGAGGTGAAGGGGCGCCCGTCGTGGGTCAGATCGCCGTAGACCTCGTCCGAAACGATCCACAGGTCATGCGCCTCGGCGAGTTCACCCAGCGCGCGCAATTCGGCGGGTTGCAGGATGGCACCGGTCGGATTGTGCGGCGTATTGACGAAAATGACCCGGGTTCGGTCGGTGATTTTTTCAACAACGTCAGCGGCTTGCAGGCGAAAGTTGCGATCAGGCCGCAAGGCGACCGGCACCGGCGTGGCGCCGGTGGCGCGGATGATCCCCTCGTAGGTGGCGTACATCGGATCGCCCAGGATCACCTCGCAGCCGGGTTCGCACAGGGTCGAGAACACCAGAAACAGCGAGGTTTGCGTGCCGGGCAGGCACAGGAAGCGGTCGGTGTCGATGGGGCGTTTCAATTGCGCCGTGTAACGCTTTGACAAGGCCTGCAAAAGCGAGGGTTCGCCTCGTCCGTTGGAATAGCCAGTGCGCCCCGCGCGCATGGCGGCGCAGGCGGTTTCGACCAGGTCGGACGGCGTCGGCACATCGGGTTCGCCGATGGTCAGGTTGATGACCGGGTGGCCCGCTGCGGCACGGCGCTGCGCGGCGGCGTTGAGCACCCATTTGTCCGAGCCAAGGCCGGAAAGCCGGTCGGTGACGCTAGCGTATCGCATCCTGATCCCTTGCAAATCTGATCTGAAGAAGTCCCTCGAACGACTTGATCGCAATGGATTTCAGGTCGTCGGGGTGGAAATGGTCCGGCAGCAGTCCGGCCTCGATCCAGAGCCCGTCCAAGAGTGCGTTCCCGGCAATCGCCAGGCTCTGCGCATCCTCGCCCTCGCGCCCGAGCGCGCCGAGGGCCTCGGCGATCAGCGCCTCCAGCCGGTCGCGAAAGGCCAGATAGGTCGCCCGGTGCACCGCCCGCATCCCGGCATCGCGCGCCACCATCTGCATCGCCGCCGACCACAGCGACACCGCGCGCGGGTCGGTCACGGGGGGCGAGACCGAGGCGGCGACAAAGCCCCTGAGCCGCGCCAGCGGGTCATCGGGCAGGCCCTCCAGCGCGGCGGCGCTGGTTTCGGTCAGCGAGGTCATCAGCGCCTCGTGCGCGGCGGCGACCAGGTCTTCCTTGGTCTGGAAATAGTGCCGGATCAGCCCGGGCGTCACCCCCGCGCGCAGGGCGATGGCGCGCACGGTGGCAGCCTCGGGCCCGCCCTCGGCGATCAGGTCCAGCGTCGCCTCGATCAGCGCCGCGCGCCGCGCCTCGCCGCCCGCGCGCACGAAGGACCGGCGCGGCGTCATCCGCGGGCCACCGGGCGGGTCAGGCAGGTCGGCCCCCCCTCGCAGGCGATGCACAGTGCCGCGCCGTCAAACACCTGCACGCGGCAGCCATGCGCCTCCATCAGGGCGCGGGTGCGGGGATAGCCGTCGATCATCACCAGGTCCTGCGGTTTCAGCATCAGCACGTTCAGGCTGAGCCCGTTCGAGGCCTCGAACTCCTCGGCCGGGGCATGCAGCAGCGTCCAGCCCCGCGCCACCAGATCCTGCCACAGCGCATAGGGCATGAGCGGCGCGTGGATCAGCGCCATCTTCGGCGCGAGCGGCGAGATCAGCGACATCAGATGCAGGCAGGCCTCGGGGCCCTGATGCCAGGGCAGGTCATAGCCGACCACATTGATCCCATGCGGGGCCAGAATCGCCGCCACCGCCTCGATCCCGGCCTGATTGCTGCGCGCGCCGCGCCCGATGGCCAGCGTCTGCGGGTCGATCCAGACGCAATCGCCCGATTCGACCGTCGCCGCGCCGGTCAGCCGTCCGATCACCGGCACGCCCATGTCGGCATAGGCGGCGGCGTGCAACTCGGGCTCAGGGCGGCGCAGCGCCTTGCCCATGTTCAGGATCACCGCCCCCGCGCGGGTGACAAAGGACGGGTCCTGCACGAAAACCGCATCGGCCAATCCGTCATCATCCGAGGGAATCCAGTGGATTTCCGCCCCCGAAGCCGCCACGATACCCGCCAGCGCCGCGTGGTCCGCCGCCGCGCGGGCCGGGTCGAAACCCGGGCCATAGTGAAAGGCCGCAGGGTCGGCTGCCGCCATCGCGGGGCCGGGCGCGCGCATCATCACGCGCGTCAGGGGTTTCGATCGGTCTTCGGCGCCGAAGGACATGAAAGGCCCGCCTGTCTGAATTATACGCTTGCATAATTACGCAAGGTTTGGTCGGCTACAAGGACAATCAAGGGGG
>CALEZJ010000389.1 GCA_937927885.1 uncultured Paracoccaceae bacterium
GTGAACAACTGTCGATCAGCGCCGAGGCTTTGCCGTCGAAGGTTCGAAACAGCACGATCGGCAGATCGCAGATGCGGCGGGCGAGGGGCTTGGTGGAAACCTCCTCGGACCAGGCAGCGACATACCAGGCATTTCTGATGGACATGGGCCCTCCCCCCTTGCGAATGAGACATAATTATCGATTTAGCGACAGTGCTAGAATCCATAATTCGCAATATATGATAATCATGTTCTGTTTTGGTGTGTCAAGGACCTTTCTTTTTCCGCCGATGGCAGGCCGGACGATGCGCAGCCTGTGCCACCCCGCAGAGGCGGGTGCGCAATCCTGACAGGGGGAAATGCAACGTCGGCGGCGCCCGGACCGGAGTGTCTAGCGCGGGCTGTCGGCCAGCCCGCTCATCGCGTTGAGCGCGAGATTCGCCTCGACGGCCTTGCGCGCCTGGATCAGGCGATCGACGACTGACCGGTGATCCGGGCGGGTATCGGGCAGCACGACGGAGAGGCTCCCCTCGAGGACCTCGCCCTGCCCGAACACCGGGACCGAAAAGCCGCGGATGCCCGGCTCGATGTCGCCGCGGGTGATCGAATACCCCTGGGCGCGAATCTGCCGCAGTTCCGCCCGCAAGGCGTCGGTCATCGACAGCAGGGCGGCACCGTCGCGGTCGGGCGCCGACAGGGCGCGGACCGTGCGCGGCGGAAGGTTCGCCAGGATCACCTTGGACGCCGCGCCGCGGTCCAGAGGCATCGGCTTGCCGCGCTGATACCCCTCGCCGATCTCCAGCGATCCGCTGTGTTCGCGGTGCACGCACATGACCTGATGCCGATAGAGCCGCGCCAGCAGGATCACGGTATCACCGACCTCCTCGGCCAGACGCGCCATCTCGGCCCTTGCGGCGGTGATGAAGGGATCATGCCGCTGCAACTGGCGGTCCAGCTGGATGATGGCCGGACCCAGCACATAGCGGCCGGGCAGATGCGGGATCAGCAGGCCCGATTTCGTCAGGCTGCGGAAATACCGATAAGCGGTGCTGACAGGCATCTCCAGCGCCTCGGCCGCGTCCTCGATCGACCATTCCGGGCGGTCACCGGCAAAGAGGCTGAGCACCCCCAGAACCCGGTCGGATGTGGTCTCGCTCACTGGCACTGGCTCCTTGACTCTGTCTGGCGACGCGGGTTGCCCGGCGATGGACCGGGGCGGCCGATCCGCGCCGCAACCTGTCGCCATCCGGTCAGGGGGTCAAGGCCCTGCATCCGGTCAAGGGGCGCGCAAGGCCCCGGTGGCGCCTTTGAGGGCCCGGTGACAAGGGGCGGGGTCAGGGGACGAGGGGCGAGGTTCTGACCTGGCACCCAGGAGCATTGGCGCGCGCCCTCGCGTTTCGGGGCGCGCGCCAATGCTGGCGGAAACCCTGTCGGCTCAGGCCTTGCCGCGATAGATGTCGACCAGTTTGCCCAGCATCTCCAGCGCATCCTCGCGCGAGCGCTGGAAGCTGTTGCGGCCGATGATGCTGCCGTTGCCGCCGCCGTCGCGGATCGCGCGGGCGTCGTCGAAGACCGCATCCGTGCCCTTGGCCGCGCCGCCCGAAAACACGATGATCCGCCGCCCGTTGAAACTGGCCTGCACGCAATGCCTGACCCGCGCGGTCAGCGTCGAAATGTCGATGTGCTGCTTTTCATAGACCTTCTTCGCCTCGCCCTGCATCAGGTGGTCGGTCGAGAGCTTGATCTTGATGATATGGGCGCCCAGAAGCGCCGCGATATGGGCGGCATAGGCGGCCACGTCCACGGCCGTCTCGCCGTCCTTGGTGATCGCCTCGCCGCGCGGATAGGACCAGATCACCGTGGCAATGCCCTTGGCGGCGGCCTCGCGGCGCATCTCGACGATCTCCTCGAACATGTCCAGAGCCATGTCCGACCCCGGATAGATGGTGAAGCCGATCGCCGCGCAGCCCAGCCGCAGCGCGTCATCGACCGAGGCCGTCACCGCCTGGTTTTTGCCCGCACCGTCCGACATCAGGCTGTTGGCGCTGTTGACCTTCAGGATCGTGGGGATCTGCCCGGCAAAGGTGTCGGCGCCCGCCTCCAGCGGCCCCAGCGGGGCGGCATAGGCGGAAAGCCCGGCGTCGATCGCCAGTTGGTAATGGTAATGCGGGTCATAGCCCGCCGGGTTGGGCGCAAAGCTGCGCGCCGGGCCGTGTTCGAACCCCTGATCGACGGGCAGGATGATCATCTTGCCGGTGCCGCCCAGCTTGCCCTCCATCAGCATGCGGCACAGGTTTGCCTTCACGCCGGGGGTCTCGCCCTCGTAATTGGCCAGAATTCGCTGGACGGTCTTGGTCGCGCGCATGGGCGTCTCCTATGGGTTGAACTGCCCACAGGGATACGCGAGCCTTGGTGGCGCGACAATGGCGACGCGCAACCGTTAGCGCACACACCACCACTTTCCCGCTTCATCTTGCGAAAAATGATCGGCGGAGGTCCGGAGGGGGCCTGCCCCCTCCGGGCGGGTGCGGGTGGCAACCCGCGGCGCTGCGAGGGGGCTCGATGCCCCCGAGCAGCGCCCCTATTCCAGCCGCAGACCGCGCTCGCGGAACAATTCCTCGGCGATGATCAGCTTGCGCACCTCGGTCGTGCCGCCCCCAAGACTGGCAATCCGCGCGTTGCGATAATGGCGGTTCACCTCGGTCTCCCAGATGAAGCCCGATCCGCCGTGGATCTGCACCGCCATGTCGGTCACCCGCGCGATCATCTCGGCGCCCATCAGCACCGATCCGGCGCACAGCCGGTGGATCGTGCCGCGCCCGCCTTCGCCGCGCGCCAGCGCGTCGCAGGCGGCGAGCGCGTGGAACGCATAAAGCCGCGCCGCGTCGATCAGGGTGGCCATCTCGGCCAGCATGGACTGGATCATCTGGAACGACCCGATGGGTCGGCCGAACTGCCGCCGCGTCGCCGCGTAGTCCAGCGACAGGTCCAGACAGCGCTGGGCCGCCCCGATATAGGGCAGCGCCAGAAAGGCCCGTTCGATGTCGAGGCCGGACATCACCACCCCGACCCCGCCGTTTTCCACCCCCAGCAGGTTCGCGGCCGGCACCCGAACCTCGTCAAAGACCAGCTCCCCCGTCGGGCAGCCGCGCCAGCCCATCTTGGTCAGCGTCTGCGCGACGGAAAACCCCGGTGTTCCGGTCTCGACCAGAAAGGCGGAAATCCCCTTTGGTCCCCGGTCCGGCGCGGTCTTGGCATAGGTCAGCACCAGATCCGCCACCGGGCCGTTCGAGATGAACATCTTTCGGCCCGTCAGCACATAGTCATCCCCGTCGCGCACCGCCTTCAGCGCCATCGAGCCCAGCGCGTCCGATCCCGCCCCGGGTTCGGTCAGCCCCAGCGCGCCCACCTTGCGCCCGGCGATCAGGTCGGGGGCGAAGCGCGCGATCTGGTCGGGCGTGCCGTTGCGCAACAGGTTGTTCAGGCACAGGTTTTCATGCGGTCCCCAGATGAAGGCCGCGTTGGTGTTCCAATAGCCGAAGGCCATCGCCACCAGCCCGGCGGAAAACAGGTCCATCCCCGCCCCGCCCAGGTCGACCGGCGCCGTCAGCCCGCAATAGCCATCCGCGCCCAGCCGGGCCATCAGGTGGTCGGGGTACCAATCCTCGTCATCCATCCGCGCCAGCAGCGAGTGGAGCACCTCGCGGCCATAGCGAAAGGCGGTGTCGTGGAGGGCCTGCTGCGCGTCGGTCAGGGCGAATTGGGTCATGTCACACTCCGGGCAGGGGGGCGCCCTGCGCGTTGGCGCGCTGGAACGCCGGGCGGGCGGTCAGCCGGTCCAGCCAGGCGCGGGTCTGCGGTTTCAGATGCGCGCCCAGCCCGATGACGTCCGCCAGATAGAGCGCATAGCCCACCGCCACATCGGCGGCGGTGAAGCGTCCGGCGCAGAGGTAGTCCGCGCCTTCAAGCCGGGTGTTCACCAGTTTGAGGCGGGCAAAGAACCATTGGGTGTAATCCTCGACCACCTGCGGCTGGCGGCGGTCCCGCTGTTCGAACCGGCCATAGCGCAGAACCAGCGTCTGCGGGAAGGTCAGCGTGGCATCGGCGTGATGGAGCCAGTTGAGCCAGTCGCCATACTCGGCCTCGTCCGGCGCCAGGGCGAGATCGCCGCCGTGGCGGGTGGCCAGATACTGGGTGATGGCGCAGGATTCGGTCATGCGGGTCTGGCCGTCGATGAGGTAAGGCACGGTGCCGAGCACGTTCACGCCCAGAAAGGACGGGTCCGACAGGCGGGGCGGAAAGGTCATCAGGTGCAACCGGTAGGGCAGCCCGATTTCCTCGAGCATCCACAGCGCCCGAAGGCTGCGCGAATCCTTGCAATGCCACAGTTCGATCATTCCGCCTCTCCCTCGATCTCGAACAGGACCTGCCGCGCGCGCACCTGCGCGCCCATCGCCGCCCCGACATGGGTGATGCGCCCGGCAATCGGCGCGCGCAGCGGGTGTTCCATCTTCATCGCCTCGATCACCGCCAGCACCTGCCCTGCCGCCACCATGGCGCCCGGCGCGGCCAGAAGGCTGACGATCCCCCCCGCCATCGGCGCCAGCACGCGCCCGTCGCTGGAGGCCGCGCGCGGGTCGGGCGGCGAAAGGGTGGTGTCGGTCAGGATCAGGTCGCCCAGATGCAGCGTGTCGCCCGCGCGCGCGCAGGGGATGCGCCGCCGCACGCCGTTGATGCGCGCGACGGCATGGAAGGGGTCGAGCGTTTCCAGCGTCACGCTTTGCCCGTCCGCCAGGTCTGCCGTCGTCCCGGACAGGGTCAGCGTCACGCTTGCCACCCCGTGCCCGGTGTCGAACCGCCGGGTCAGCACCGGGGCGGGGCCGGTCGCAAAGCCAAAGCGCGGCCCCGGCCCGCCCGCAAGGACCAGCACCGCCAGCGCCAGAAGCGCGGGGTCGGGCGGTTGCGGGGTCAGGCTGGAGTCGCCCGCGAAGTCGCGGGTCAGAAAGGCGGTCGTCGGCCCCAGGGCAAAGGCCGGATGCGCCAGCACGCGGGCCAGAAACCCCAGGTTCGTCCGCAGGCCCATGAGTTCCACCTGCCCCAGCCCGGCGATCAGCCGCCGCCGCGCCGCGTCGCGCGTGTCGCCCCGGGCGATCAGCTTTGCCAGCATCGGGTCAAAGGAGCCGCCCTGTTCGTCGCACTCGGCCAGCGCGTGATCGCAGCGCAGCCCGTCGGGCGGGGCCCAGCGCAGCACGCGCCCGGCCTGCGGCAGAAAGCCCTGCGCCGGGTCCTCGGCGCAGATCCGCACCTCGATCGCGTGGCCGTGCAGCGCGATCTGATCCTGCCGGAGGGGCAGCGCCTCGCCGCGCGCCACCCTTATCTGCCATTCCACCAGATCGAGGCCGGTCACCGCCTCGGTCACCGGATGTTCGACCTGCAGGCGGGTGTTCATTTCGAGAAACCAGAAGTCCCCGTCCTGAAGAAGAAATTCCACCGTCCCGGCGCCGACATAGCCCTGTGCCAGCGCCACCGCCGCCGCCCCCAGACGCGCGCGCAAATCCGCGTCCACGGCGGGAGAGGGGGCTTCCTCGACCAGCTTCTGGTGGCGGCGCTGGACGGAACAATCCCGCTCGCCCAGATGCACCAGATTGCCGTGGGTGTCGCCAAAGACCTGCACCTCGATGTGCCGGGGGTCCAGAAGCGCGCGTTCGACGATCAGGGCCCCGTCGCCAAAGGATTTTTCCGCCTCGGATGTCGCGCGCGCCAGCGCCTCGGGCAATTGGGCCATATCGGTGACCAGCCGCATCCCCTTGCCGCCGCCGCCCATGACCGCCTTGACCATCAGCGGCACGCCCAGCGCCGCAGCCTGATCGGGCGCGCCGCCCGGCAGCACCGGAACGTCCGCCGCCAGCGCCGCCGCCTTGGCCCGGGCCTTGTCGCCCATCAAGGCAATCGAGGCTGGCGAAGGACCGATCCAGACCATCCCCGCGTCCTGCACCGCCTGCGCGAAAGCGGCGTTCTCGGCCAGAAAGCCATAGCCCGGATGGACCATCGTGGCCCCCAGGCGCAGCGCCGCCGCGACGATCGCGGGACCGTCCAGATACGAGGGCACCCGCGCCGCCGCATCCGCCGCCCGCACATGCGCGGCCCCGGCATCGGCATCGGCATGCACCACGGCCACGCGATAGCCCATCGACCGCGCGGTGCGCATCACGCGCAGGGCAATTTCCCCCCGGTTGGCAATCAGGATCATAGCCGCGCCACCCCGAAGGTGTTGGGCCGGGTGATCCGCGCGCCCTCCGACGCGATCAACCCCAGCACCAGCGCCAGAAGGTCGCGCGTCTGGCGCGGGTCGATGATCCCGTCATCCTCGAGCCGCGCGGACGAGGCCAGCGCGGTGGTCTGCTCGGCCAGCATGGCGGCGGTGCCCTGCTCCAGCGCGTCCAGCTTTGCCTCGTCCACTGCCCCCTCGGCGCGCATCCTGGCCTCGGTGACGATGCGCATCACCTGCCCCGCCTGCGCCGGCCCCATGACCGAGGTGCGCGCATTCGGCCAGGCAAAGAGGAAGCGCGGATCAAATCCGCGCCCACACATGGCGTAGTTCCCGGCCCCATAGCTGCCCCCCACCACCACCGACAGCTTGGCCACCCGCGCATTCGCCACCGCCTGGATCATCTTGGACCCGTGCTTGATGATCCCGGCGCGTTCGGGTTCGGTGCCGACCAGAAACCCGGTGGTGTTGTGCAGGAACAACAGCGGCATCCCGGCCTGATCGCAGAGCTGGATGAACTGCCCGGCCTTGGCCGCCCCCTCGGGCGTGATCGGGCCGTTGTTGGCGATGATCCCGATGGCATGCCCCTCGATCCGCGCCTGCCCGCAGAGGGTGCCCGCGTCATAGGCCGGCTTGAAGTCGAGGAACCGGGACCCGTCCACCAGCCGCGCGATGATCTCGCGCGCGTCATAGGGCTGCTTGGGGTCGGCGGGGACAAGGCCCATGAGGTCGCTGGCCGGATACATCGGCGGCGCGAACTCCGTCGGCGCGGCATCCTTGGGCCAGGGCAAGGCGCCGATCACCGCGCGCGCCAGCCGGATGCCGTCGGCATCGTCCTCGGCCAGATAATCGCCCACGCCGGACACCTGCGTATGCATCTCGGCGCCGCCCAGGGCCTCGTCCGTCGCCACCTCGCCGGTCGCGGCCTTCAGCAAGGGCGGCCCGGCCAGATACATCGTCGCCTGCCCGCGCACGAGGATCACATGGTCCGAAAGCCCCGGCTGATAGGCCCCGCCCGCCGTGGCGGACCCATGCACCACCGTCACCTGCGGAATGCCCAAGGCCGAGAGGCGCGCCTGATTGGCAAAGCCGCGCCCGCCCGGAATGAAGACCTCATGCGCATAGGCGAGATTGGCGCCGCCCGACTGGCTGAGGCTGACCATGGGCAAGCGGTTCTCGCGCGCAACCTCTTGCAGGCGCAGCTTTTTCGTCAGACCGTCCGGCGTCACCGTGCCGCCCTTGACGGCGAAATTGTCGACCACCACCACACACGAGCGTCCCTCGATCCGCCCGATCCCGGCAATCGCGCCCGCCCCGGCGCCGGTACCGTCCTTGTCGCCGTAGCGTTTCCAGCCGGCATAGGGGCACAGCTCCAGCCAGGGCGCGCCGGGGTCCAGAAGCAGCGCCAGCCGCTCGCGCGGCATCAACTGGCCCCGCCTGGCATAGCGCGCCCGCACCGCTTCGGCCGCTGCTTCGACCGCGGCGCGCACCGCCTGAACCCCGTCCAGCGCCGCCTGCATCGCCGCCGCGTTCGCGGCAAACCCCTCGGACCCGGCATCGACCTCTGACCTCAACACCCCGCTGCCCCTTCATTCTGCCGAAAATACGCCGGGGGGAGGCCGCAGGCC
>CALEZJ010000390.1 GCA_937927885.1 uncultured Paracoccaceae bacterium
CCTGGCACTCGCGCCGGGCGCGCACATGAACTGGCTGCTGGGTTTCACGCCCCATCCCGACGAGCGCCTCTGTCTGCTGCTGATCAGTGCAGAAAGGGCCGGTTTCGTCATGCCCGCGCTCAATGCGACGGATGCGCGCCAGCACACGGGATTGCCCTTTGCCGAATGGGCGGATGCCGAGGGGCCGGACGCGGCACTGGCGGGGATGCTGGCGCAGGTCTGTCCAACACCGCGATCACTGTCGATCGATGACACGATGCGTGCCGATCATGTCTTGATGCTGCTCGATGCCCTCCCGGGTGCCGCGCGCGGGCTTGCCACCCGCGAGGTGGGGGCGCTGCGCCTTATCAAGCAGGCCGACGAATTGGCTGCCTTGGCCGAGAATGCCCGTATCGCCGATCTGGCACAATCCGCCGTGCGCGCCGCGTTGCGCCCCGGTGTCTCCGAGACCGACCTGGCGCAAGTCGCGCGCGATGCCTTTGCCGCCCATGGCGCGCGGTGCGAGTTCGCCATCATCGCATTTGGCCCGAACAGCGCCTTCCCTCACCACCATAGCGGGGCGCGGGTGCTGTCGCCCGGCGAGGCTGTTCTGGTCGATATCGGGGGCCGCAAGGATGGCTATTTCTCGGACATCACCCGCATGGCCTGTCTGGGCAGCGCGCCCGACGGCTATGACGCAGTGCATGCCGTGGTCGAGGCGGCGGTTCAGGCGGCCTTTGCGGCGATCCGCCCGGGCGTGCGGGCGCAAACAGTGGACGACGCGGCGCGCAAAGTGATCACCGATGCAGGGTTCGGTCCTTTTTTCACCCATCGGTTGGGCCATGGGCTGGGATCGGAAATCCACGAGATGCCTTATATCACCTCGGCCAACTCTCAGGTGCTTGAGGAGGGTATGGTGTTCACCGTCGAGCCGGGCATCTACCTGCCCGGTCGCTTTGGGATCCGGCTGGAGGAGGTCGCGGTGGTCACGTCAGACGGCGCGCGCAAGCTTTCAGGCCTTTCGCGCGGCCTGCATGTCGGGTGACGTGGTCGCCCACACCCTCACTCGCCACGAAACCGCGCGGCGAGGGCCTCGGGGATAGGGGCGGATTTCAGCCCGCGTTGGGGGTCCTTGACCGTCCAGACGCGGGTTTCGAACCCTTCCACGCACAGCGTTTCGCCTTTTCGCAAGCTGTGACGGATGTCAAAGCTGCGCTCTTTCACGGCTACGATTTCGGTGGTGATCGTCACATCGTCGCCATACCGGCAGGGCGCCTTGAAGGTTGCGCGCGTGTCGACCAACGGACAGCCGACGCCTCCGAACAGAGCCAGCATCTCTTGTTTGGGCCAGCCTGCCGCCTCATAGAGCAGGGTTGTGCCGTGGTCGAACCAGCGAAAGAATTGCGGGTTGAAAACGATCCCCGCCGGGTCGCAATCCCCCCATTCGACACGGCGCATCTGGGTATTCTGCAGCATCACTTGCGCCTTTCGTCAAAGACCCGTCTGGCCTTCATTTCGGTTTTCGGCAGGGTGTTCGGGGCAAGGACCCGCACGTTGCACCGGATTTCGCAGCGGCTGCGGATCTCTCGCGCGACGGCGTCCGCAACGTCTGTGGAATGTTCGACCAATACCTCCATCACGTCCATCCCGTCTGGCTGGGTGGTCAGACGGATCTGGAACTCGTCACCAGTTCCTGGCACCGCGCGCACCGCTTCCTCGATCTGTACTGGAAAGAACTTGATCCCGCGCAGATTCACCAGATCGTCGGCCCGCCCGGTCATGCAACCGACCGCCTTGATGTGGTGGCGTCCGCAGGAACAGGGGCTGTCATCGAGACGGGTGTAGTCTCCGACAAGGAACCGCAGTTGCGGCGAGGATTCGCTGTTGAGGTTGGTGCAGACGGTCAAGCCCTTTTCCCGGAGGGGAACCGGTGTCAGGGTGTCCGGGTCGACCGTTTCCCAGACTTGGATATCCTCCATCAGATGGATGAAGTTTTCGTCGCCCGCCTGATATTCGGGGCAGGAATAGCCGCCGCAATGGGGAGACGCCTCGGTGCAGCCATAGAATTCGACCGACATTGCGCCCCAGAGGTCCTGCAACCTCTCGACCGTTCCGGCGACACCCGAGAACGGCTCGCCCCCGGTCAGCAGCCATTTCACCGAACTTGCGGCCGGGTCCAGCCCCATCTCCTGCATGACCCGTCCCAGATAGAGCGCATAGGAGGGCGTGCACAGAAGGACTGACGGCTTGAAACGCTCGATCAGCCCGACACGCGCCTTGCCGTCCATGCCGCCGCCGGGGATTACCGGCAGACGCATTGCGGCGGCGGTGTATTGCACGCCCCAGGCAAACACATGCGGGCCAAAGCCGACCATGGGCAGGATCGTGTCGCCCTTGCGCAGGCCCCCGGAATGCAAGGCGCGCGCATTGGCCTGTTCCCAGAACTTGCGGTCGAAATGGGTGTAGCGGAAGACGCGCGGCACACCGGTCGACCCCGACGACGAGAAATGCATCCAGCCCCTGTCCGCCCATTCCGCCGCGCCGCAGGCCGTGTAGGTGCCGAAGGGAGGATGCGCTATGGCATCCTCCATCATCTCCTGCTTGGTCACCACGGGCCAGTTGGCGATCAGGCTGTCGACCGAATGCAGATCGGTCGGCGCCACGCCGAGGCGGTCGAACCGGCGCCGGTAAAAGGCACTGTTCTCATAGAGAAAGGGGGCCACGGCCGCGATCTTTTCATCCTGCACCGCGCGCGTGCGGTCGCGCGACCAGATGTCCTTTTCAGACCAGTAGAGCGAGCTGACCGGCGCGTTGCGCTCTTCGTGGTATTTGTCCAGCACTCCCATCCACGCAGTGCGGGTGGTCTCGGCACGCATCATCTCACACCTCCTGCAACGAGCCGCGCTTGATCCCGATGGCGCTGCGATAGCTTTGCGCCGCGCGGCTGATCGGGCTCGGCGCTACTGTGGCGCGGATTCTTACCTGCCGGTGCGGTTCCAGATTGCCGCCCGAACGCGCGCCGCCGCCATCCTCGCCCCAGAGCAGCACCACCTCGGTTCCCGGTTCGGCAAAGGCCGCATCGACGGACGCCAGCGACATCATCGCCTTTTCGTTCGCCGTATAGCCGGGATAGGTGGCCAGCCCGATGGTATTGCCGCCCTTGTCCATCACCCGGTCATAATGCATCCGCGCCGTCGCGGCGAGGGGCAGGGTGATCGGCAAGGGTTTGTCGGCGCTGTCGTCAAAGCCGGCAGCCATCACCGCCAGCACGTCATCGGCGTTCCAAACCAGCGTGACCTTCTTGCGGTGCGGCGCGTTCTGGATAGCCTCCAGCGCGGCGCGACCGATGAAGTCATGGTCGAACTTGATGATGTGGCCATAGTTCACGTCATAGGGGGAGAGGTAATAATCTGCGATGTCGGGGCTATAAAAGCTGCCCCCCAGCGACATGCGCATCGCGGCATTCTGCGCACTGCACCAGTCGCGGTACCCCTGCGTGCCTTGGCCGGTATAGACGGCCGAGACCGGTACCGCCCACCAGCCCGATTCAATCACCGTGGTGAAATAGGCAATCGACCCAACCAGCCGGAGCCCGTATTTCGCCCCGGCTTTTTGCAGCAGGGCACGGACCGCCTTGTAGTCGGCCCATGGGCCATAGATTTCCAGCCCGGGCATGCCGCCCATCGAATGGCGCATGCCGCGCGCGCGGTGCGGACCAAGGCCAAGCTCGGCGGACTTGAAAAACTTGATCTCGGGCAGCGGTCCGCCGTTCAACTCTTCCAAAAGCTCCCAGGCTTTGGGGCCCTCGACCTGAAAGCGGTAGAACTCGCGTTTTTTCGACTTGTTCAGGGTCCACATCGGATCGAGTTCCGTCGTGACCTGATAGCCCAGTGACTGGGCGTTGTATTCGACCCACTCCGTCGTCGCCGGGTTGCCGACGACCATGTAGTCATCCTCGGCCATCCGGTAGAGGATCGCATCCCCGATCAGGTACCCTTCGGGCGAGCAGCAGACGAGTTGCTTGGCCGCGCCCACCTCGAAATTCTTGAAGCTGTTCACCGACAGGTATTGCGTGAAGGCCAGCGCATCGGGGCCACGCACATGCAGCGACTGCATGTGATAGGACTGATCATGGACGGCAATCGTGTTGCGCCAGGCCCATTGTTCATCGCGCCAGGTGGTGAACTCGGGACGCACTCCTTCGCCGGGCATCATCTGGCTGTAGATCGTCAGCGCCGCCTTTGGGGCGTTCTGGAACAAGTGGTCAGTGATGTTTGGGACACGGGCCATCAGGTCGGCCAGCGATTGCCGGGGGGATTCGGTGGACATGGGCTCTCCTGAGCGTTGTCAAATCAACTGTTGCCACTGAATGCCAAATCCGTTGTCATGTCAACTCTATTTCTATCCTTTGCCTTGGCACGCTTCGCCCTGTAAAAGCGCGCAAAGCCGGAGAGCGACGCATGTCACCCACCAACCTTCCTCTGATCGACCGCGACGGCCATCTTGTGCTGGATCTGGACAACTATATCCCGTTCCTGCTCAGCGCGATCGGCAACAAATGGTCGCGCAGTTCGTCAGGGCTGTATCTGAAGGAATTCGATGTTGGCGTGACCGAGTGGCGTATCATCGCCATGCTGGCCATCGAGCCGCGCATCACGGCCTATCGCATCTGCCAGGTGATCGGGCTGGACAAGGCCGCGACCTCACGCGCCTTGAAGGCGATGGAGGGGCGCGGTCTCGTGCACTCGTGGCAGGAAGATCCCGGCAATCACCGAAAGCTGGTCGAGCTTACCCCGGCTGGTTGGGCGATGCATGACCGGATCATCGACGTCGCGCATCGGCGCGAGGCGCTGATGCTCAGCGATCTCAGTCGTGATGAGGTGGTTGTACTGGCCGATCTCTTGCGCCGTGTCCACCGGCGCATCCCCGACCTTCTTGCCATAGAGAGCGAGGATTTCGCAGGACCCGCGACCCCAGAATGAGCGGATCCAAACCCCGCCTCCAAAGGGACGGGGTTTGCGGGCCTCAGCCCGGCTGTCTTGTCTTGCGCAGGTAGGGCAGCACCCGCTCGAACCCGCCAAAGCGGGTCACCGCGTCGGCGTCCGATACGGCGGCCGTGACGATGACATCTTCGCCCTGTTTCCAGTTCGCGGGGGTTGCCACCTGATGGCGGGCGGTCAACTGGATCGAATCCAGTGCGCGCAGAATCTCGTCGAAATTGCGCCCGGTGGTCATCGGGTAGGTCAGGCTCAGCTTGATGCGCTTGTCGGGACCGATGATGAACACCGTGCGCACCGTGGCGTTGTCGGCAGGCGTGCGGCCTTCGGACGTGCCCTCGAGGTTTGCAGGCAGCATGTCGTAAAGTTTGGCGACGGTCAGGTTGGTGTCGCCGATCAGCGGGTAGGAAACCGAATTGCCGGTTGCGACCTGGATATCCGATTTCCATTTGTGATGGCTTGTCACTGGATCGACGGAAATCCCTATGATCTTGGCCCCGCGCTTGGCAAATTCGGGCGCAAGGCCCGCCATCAGGCCCAACTCGGTGGTGCAAACGGGCGTGAAATCCTTTGGATGGCTGAACAGCACGGCATAGCCGTCACCGATCCAGTCATGGAAGCGGATGCGGCCTTCGGTGGTGTCGGCCTCGAAATCGGGGGCAAGATCGTTGATGCGCAGGGACATGGGAGGCTCCTTGAACGGATTTCACCGGAAGGTGCAGGGCTAGACCCGCGCGCCGCTGCGTGCAAGGACCGGGTCCCGGTTTCCGCATGGCGGGGGAGGGCGGCGGTTCCGCCCGCTGAGGTCCCGCGCGAACGCGGGTCCATGATGCGCCCCGGGCCGGGAACAGGGCCATGTCCCGGGGCGCCTGCGGTGAAACGTCGTGCTTATTTAGCTGGGGCAAGCCGGTGCGAGCGGCAGTTGACCCGGTGCGTGTCACCGCCATAGGGTCGGCGCGGACGAGACCAAGGAGGCGGGCATGCCCGATCTGGACCGGGCGCGCGCCCAGAGGTTGATGACGCAAGCGGGGCTGGATGCCCTGATCCTGTTCTCGCCCGAGGCGTTTCGCCATGCGACGGGTGCCGGACCGGGGGTCGCCACGATGTGGCGCCGCGAAGGGGCCGTGGCGGTCCTGATCCCGGCCGACGCTGCTTTGCCGGAAACCGCGGTGATCAGCGACCTCTTTGCCCCGGCCTTTCGCAGCGTCAGCCCGATCGCCGACCTGCGCGAAACGCCGATCTGGGTCGAGGCGCTGACAATGGAGCACCCGGAATCAAATGCCCCGGCCCGGGCCCAGTTTGCGCCGCTCTGGCAGGGTAAGGATCGGCCGACGGGGAATCGTCGACCCGAAACCTTCGATGCGCTGCACTGCTATCGCCACTTGCGTGACGCGCTGACCGAAAAGGGATTGATGCGAGGTCGGATCGGCGTGGAACTGGAGGCGGTTTCGGCCCGGGGTTTTCCCGCGCTGGTCGAGGCGCTGGCCCCAGCCACCCTGATCGACGCAACCGAGGTGGCGCAGGGGTTGCGGGCGGTGAAATCTGCCACCGAGATTGCCCACCTGCGCGCTGCGGTCGGACTTGCCGAACAGGGCATTGTCGCTGTCCGCGCTGCCATTACGCCAGGGGTGACCCAGTCGGGGCTAAGCGCAATCTGGCGCGAAACCATCGCGCGGCTGGGTCCGGGTTCGGGGCTGACAGGCGCCTGGGATTACATCTCGGTTGGGCCAGACCCCTGGGGCGGCGACGCCACAGCACTGCGCGGCGATCTGGTGAAAGTCGATGTTGGATGCCTCGTAGCGGGTTATACCTCGGACAGCGGGCGCACATTTGTTCTCGGTCCGCCCAGCCGTCTGCAATCCGGGGTCTGGGATGCGCTGCGCGCCGGGTTCGAGGCCGGCTTGCCCCTGCTGACCCCGGGCACCCCGCTGGCCGAGGTGCACCGCGTTACCGAGGCTGCCATTCGGGCGCGCGGGCTCGATGGTTACACCCGGGGCCATTTCGGGCACAGCCTGGGTACGGGACCGGGCAGCGAGGAATGGCCCTTCATTTCCGCCAGCGCCACAGCCCTGGTCGAGGCCGGAATGGTGCTGGCCTTTGAATGTCCGTTCTATATCACAGGCTTGGGCGGCATGATACTGGAAGACCAGATAGAGATCACCGAAAGTGGACCGGTGCCAATGAACCGTTTCCCGCGCGATCTGGGAGTCTGCGGTTGATGCAAAGGGGCGCTGGACTCTGGACCTGCGCCGCCGCACAAGAAAACAGGACAGAGTGCGCGCGGCCCTTGCCTGCGGCTGCAGACGGGCGATGTTCACCAGGTTCGAACCGGGCGCTCCAACAGGTCGCGCCCGCACAACAGGAGAGCGAGATGACTTCGATCCCCCGCATTGCCACCCTTGGTGTGCTGCTTGGCGCCGGGCTGGCCACGGCCGCCAGCGCCCAGGAATGGCGGCTGAACAACTTCCTTCCCGAGACCCGTCCCGAATCGGCGCAGATCGAACAGTTCGTGGCCGATGTGAATACCGCGACCGCCGCGCTGGGGTTCAGTCTGACCCATTATCCCGGTGGCTCGCTGGGTCTGCGCAACACGGACCTGCTGCGCGTCGTGCCTGAAGGCGCCGTCGAGATGAGCCTGATGTGGGCGAATTACCTTGGCCGCGACGCGCCGGCGCTGGGGTCGGTGTTCGTGCAGGGCGCGATCAGCACAGTGGATGAACTGCTGGCAGTGCTTCCGGTTGCGCAGCAGATCTATGTCGAGGAGTACGACGACTGGGGCGTTACGACGGTCGGTTTTGTCGCCATTCCGACGCTGTCGGTCTCGGTCTTCTGCCGCGATGCGCCGGTGAACACGCTGGCCGATCTGCGCAACGTCAAGCTGCGCGTCTGGGCGCGCGAACAGGTCGAGACCTTTACCCGGCTCGGTGTGGCGGCGCAGATCATCCCGCAAGAGGAGACTTATGTCGCCCTGCGTACCGGGGTGGTGGATTGTGCGCTCTATCCCGCGCTCTACGCCTCGACGATCTCGCTACAAGAGGTGACGAACTACGCCTCGTTCCTGTATCCGATGGCGTCGGCGCCCTACACGCTGGGAGTGGCCACTGACCGCTGGGAAGCCACGGATCCCGCGATTCGCGAGGCGATCACTACGGCCGCCGATGCCCTCTGGGCGCGTACGAACCAGTATGATTCAGACCTTGAGCGCGAGATGGCGGCACGCGCCAGCCTGGCCGAGGGCGGGATCGTCTGGGGCGAGGACTTCCCCGAGGAGGACCGCGCGCAGTTCCTTGCTGCTGTGTCCGAGACCTGGCAGATGCTGGCCGAGGAAGCCGGTGGCAATGCCATGGACTACCGCGCCCGCGTTCTGGCGGCCCTGGGGCGCTGAGGCAGTCGCATGCGGCAGCTTCGCCGAACCGTTGCGCAAGGGCTGGAGGCTCTGGCCCTTGCGCTGGCTGTGCTGGCGGCTGCCTGCATGCTGGGGATTGTAGCCCTGATCACCACCAGCGTGGTGATGCGCCGCTTTGCAGGATCGCCCCTGCGCATAACCGAGGATGCCGTCGGCCTGATGCTGAGCGCGGTGCTGTTCCTTGGGCTGCCGCTGGTCACGCTGCGATCCCAGCATGTGCGGGTGGCGATCGTTGCCAACGCACTTGGACCCCGGTTCGAACGCGCGCTGCATATCGCGGCGATGCTGGTGGGGCTGGTGTTCTTTGGCTGGCTCTTTTGGAAAGCGCTGCCTTGGCTGGAATTTGCCTGGCGTCGCAACCTGAAGACCGAAACCGCGCGTCTGCTCTTGTATCCTTGGATGGCCACTCTTCCCCTGTCCCTGGGGCTGACCTGGCTCATCTATGCCGCAAGGCTGGGTGGCCTTCTGGATCGCGAGCGCCCGGGTAGCCTGGAATCGCTGCCCGCCAATGGCAAGGACGGTTAGGCCATGTTCTGGACCACG
>CALEZJ010000391.1 GCA_937927885.1 uncultured Paracoccaceae bacterium
CTATCACGCTGAGTTCACGAGATGAATCCAGAACAGATTTGTGCAACAGAGCCATCCACGATCGATTCTTTTGGTCTTCGCCCTGCTGGCGGCCTCGCCGCTGCGGGCCGAGGAACCGGCCAGCCTGCACATCATCTGGCCACCCGAAGGGACCACCATTCCTGCCCTTGCCCGCCACTTTTATCCGTGCTGAGCGATGCTCCGGGTTTGAGTTTTGGCTTTTCGGGCTGGTTGGGCAACGTGGGCTGGCGCAGAGCTTTGCGGGTTGCGCCGCGCCAGACCCCATTGCGATGGGAAGGTCTGGGCGAACTCGGTAGGCGTCTGCCAGCCGACGCGGGAGTGCGGGGGTTCGGTGTTTTAGTCCTTGCGCCAGGCAGCCAGCGTGTCGCGGGCATGGTTCAGGGACGGAAACAGCGGGAGTGTCTTGAAAGTTGACCCCGGCCTGCTTCTGCCGCAAGATCAGTAGCCTGTCGCAATTCGAGGCCAAGCTGATGTGCCAGATCTTCGCGGGGCAGAACCCCAACCGATATGAAACCGTTACCCGGCGTCTGCGCCTGAACGGGCAGTCGACCTCGATTCGGCTGGAACGGGCCTTCTGGCGCATCCTTGATGACATCGCCGCGCGCGAGGGGGTCTCGCCCCCCGCCTTCATCTCGAAACTGCATGCCGAGGTGCTGGAACTGCATGGCGAGGCGCGGAATTTCACCTCGCTTCTGCGCTGCGCCTGCACGATCCATCTGGGCGAAGAGCAACAGATCGCCCCGCGCGCCATCGCCGCCGAATAATCCGCGCCTGTAGTAATCGGTTACTACCTGCCGCGCCGCGCGATTGCCTAGCCTTGTCCCAGTGAAGACACGACAGGGAGGTCCGCAATGGCGAAATACATTCACTCGATGATCAGGATTCTGGACGAGGTACGCTCGGTCGAGTTCTACAACCGCTGCTTCGGGCTGAAGGTGGCGGACCGGCTGGATTTTCCCGACTTTACGCTGATCTATCTATCAAACGGCGAAAGCGCGACCGAACTGGAACTGACTGTCAACAAAGGGCGCACCGAGCCCTATAATCTGGGCGACGGCTATGGCCACGTCGCATTCTCAGTCGATGACGTGGACGCGCTGCATGCGCGGCTGGAGACCGAGGGCCTTGCGCCCCGCAAGCTGGTCGATTTCGCCCCGGGGGGCGAAGTGATCGCGCGGTTCTTCTTCATCGCCGATCCAGACGGCTACCAGATCGAGGTGCTGCAACGGGGTGGCCGCTACAAGTGACGGACCATCCCTGCTGACATGAAATGTCAGGGTCGGTCGGGCATGGAGATCCCCAAGGAAAGGAGGTCACCATGATTGACCATATCGGATTTGCCGTCGCCGATCTTGCCCTGTCGCGGGGGTTTTACGATCAGGCGCTGCCGCCTCTGGGGATCGCGGTGGTGATGGCGGTCACCGAAGAGATGACCGGCGGCCATGGCGCCCATCTGGGCCATGGCCGCGACGGCAATCCATTCTTCTGGATCGGCAGCGGCAAGGGGCCATCCTCGGGCGTCTATGTCGCCTTCGCGGCGCCGGACCGGGCCAGCGTCTATGCGTTTCACAAGGTCGCGCTGGCGGCGGGCGGGCGCGACAACGGTGCAGCGGACCTGCGGCCGGAATATCACCCCGGCTATTACGGTGCTTTCGTCTTTGACCCGGACGGCAAAAATATCGAGGCCATCTGCCATGAAGGGGCCGGGGCGTGACCATCTATCGCGGTTCCTGTTTCTGCGGCGCGGTGGCGTTCGAGGCAGAGGGGAATCTGGCAGACCGATCATATCGCGGCCGAGATGACGGCGGGAAACCTTTGATCATTGGCCGCGCCGGGTTGCGGACACAGCGGATTCTGCTTGCCTAGATCGGCTGCGGACATGATAAGAATCCACGGTCACCTGCGGGTAGAGTCTACAGATCTGGCGCGGAGAATTGCGATGCTCGGGGTGATCGGCGATCTTTTACCTTATTCGGTTCCGGTCGCACTGAGCCCGCTGCCGGTCATCGCGGTGCTGCTGTTGCTGCTGGGGCCCGGCGGAAACGGCAAGGGGCTGTGCTTTCTTGCCGGGCGGATCGCGGCAATGATGGTTCTGGTGTTTCTGGCCTCACTCTTCGCGGGCTGGGCGGATCAGGAGGCGGGCGACAAGAGCAGCAGTATCTGGCTGCGGCTCTGTCTTGGCCTTTTGCTGATCGCGCTGGCCGTGCGTACCGCAGTGAAACCTGCCCCCGATGAAGGGCTTCCCGGCTGGATGCTGACACTCAACCGGGCGACACCCTTACGGGCAGCGGGGCTAGGGGTGCTGCTGACCGTTGCCAATCTCAAGGAACTGGCTTTCATCGCCGGTGCCGGGATCCTGCTGGGAGCGGCGGAATTGCCCGCCGGGCAGGCGGCTGTCTGCGCCGTCATCTACAGTTTCCTTTCCGCTCTGGGCGTTGCGATGCCCGTTGGCTGGGCGTGCAGCGCCGATGAGGCAGGCAAGGCAAGGCTCATTCCCCTGCGCGACTGGCTGGTGGCGAACCGATCCTTCGTGATGGCGGCGGTGCTGCTTTTCATCGGTGTTCTGCTGACGGGCGGTGCGCTGGCGGAGTTCTGACGGTGGCAGAGCGGGATGGCCGGAAGCGCGTCTGCTGACCGAAGCTGGCAGCAGATGCGATGCATGGTGGGCGCTGGAACAGGGAGGCTGACATGACGATCTATCACGGAAGCTGCTTCTGCGGCGCGGTGGCATTCGAGGCCGAGGGTGATCTGGCGCAGGGCACGATGCGGTGCAACTGCCGCTTCTGCCGCAAGATGCGCTATTGGGAAATGCGCCTGCCCGATCCGGCGGGTTTCCGGCTGGTCCGGGGGCGCGACGCCGTGGCTGAAACGCCGCGCCTTCAGGATGACGGCGTGGACATGCACCATTATTTCTGTGCCCGCTGCGGCACCCGGCTGTGGACCGAGGGGAATATCGCAGAGATGGGCGGCCGGTTCGTCATGGTCTGCATCAGCGCATTGGACGACATGCCCGAGGCCGAGCTGATCGCGGCGCCGGTCTTTTACGCCGACGGGGCGCAGGACAACTGGTGGAACCCGGCGCCCGAGACGCGGCATCTGTAAATCTGGCGGCCGCCGTACTATGCTGGGACGACAGCAGGAGAGCATGTGCCATGGACAAATCCGCGATCTGACCCGCCAACGTTAGACCCGAAAGGATTTCCCATGCCTGTCAGCTTCCTCGACGCCGCCTCGGCGTTTCCGATGCGCTTTCCCGATGGCCGGATCAATCGCGGCCTTGTTCACCTGAACCGGGTGATCGACCATCCGAACATCCATATCGGCGATTTCACCTATGCCAGCAGCTTCGACCCGCCGCAGGACTGGGCCGCGCGGCTGGCGCCCTATACCTATGCCGGCGCGCCAGAGCAGCTGCGCATCGGGCGTTTCGGCCAGATCGCGGACGGGGTGCGGATCATCACCGCCTCGGCCAATCATCCGATGGCGGGGATCTCGACCTATCCTTTCGCGATCTTCGCTCATCGGCGGGTGGGCGATTACATCGACCAGATCGGCGCGTTGCCGGATACGGTGATCGGGCATGATGTCTGGCTGGGCGACGGGGCGGTGATCCTGCCGGGCGCGCGGATCGGCAATGGCGTCATCGTCGGCGCAAGGGCTGTGGTGGCGGGGCTGGTGCCGGATTACGCCGTTGTCGCGGGAAATCCGGGCCGTGTGCTACGGATGCGGTTCGGACCGGCGGATATCGCCAGGCTGCTGGACCTGGCATGGTGGGAC
>CALEZJ010000392.1 GCA_937927885.1 uncultured Paracoccaceae bacterium
GCATCACCACGGCGCAGGTGCTGGTGACGCTGGAGGATACCGAGGACCGGCGGCGATATCTGAACACCCGCGCGACGATGGAAACCCTGCTGGCCCTCGGCGTGGTGCCGATCGTCAACGAGAACGACACCGTGGCCACGGACGAGATCCGTTACGGCGACAACGACCGGCTGGCCGCGCAGGTGGCGATCACCATTGGTGCGGATCAACTGGTGCTGCTGTCGGATGTGGACGGGCTTTACACCGGCAATCCGCATGTTGACCCGGCAGCAAAGCGGCTGGACTTCGTGGCCGAGGTCACACCCGAGATCGAGGCGATGGCCGGCGATCCGGTCTCGGGCCTGTCCAAAGGCGGGATGAAGACCAAGGTCATGGCGGCGCGCACCGCCACGCACGGCGGCTGCGCCATGGTGATCGCGGCGGGGCATGTAACGCGCCCCCTCAGCGCCATCGAGGCCGGGGCGAATTGCACCTGGTTTGCCGCGCTGGGTGACCCGCAGGCCGCGCGCAAGCGCTGGATCGCGGCGATGAAGCCCAAGGGCGTGCTGCATGTCGATGCAGGGGCGGTGGTGGCGCTGGGACAGGGCAAGAGCCTGCTGCCTGCCGGGGTGGTGCGGGTCGAGGGCAAGTTCGGGCGCGGCGAGCCCGTGGCGATCGAAGGGCCGTCGGGCGTCTTGGGCCTGGGGTTGGTGCGCTATACGGCGGAAGAGGCCGGCAAGATCCGGGGCAAGCGCTCGGACGCGATTGCCGGGGTGTTGGGCTATCCGGGGCGGGCGGCTTTGGTGCACCGGGATGACATGGTGCTCTAGGCGTTGGGGGGCTGCTCGCCCCCCAAACCCCCTCGCCAAAGGGGGGCACGCCCCCCTTTGGAAACCCCGTGGATATTTGAGGACAGATGAAGGGGCGGGCGATGGACGATCTGGCAGAGGTGATGCAGGGCATCGGGGCTGCGGCGCGGGCGGCCTCGGCCGAGCTGGCCTATGCCAGCCAGGAGCGCAAATATGCGGCGCTGATTTCGGCGGCCTATGCGGTGATGGACAAGGAGGCCGAGATTCTGGCGGCGAATGCCGAGGATCTGGCATTCGGGCGCGAAAAGGGGTTGAGCCCCGCCATGATGGACCGGCTGATGCTGGACGCAGGGCGCATTCGCGGCATCGTTGACGGGCTGCGCGCGGTGGCCGAGCAGAAGGATCCGGTCGGCCAGGTGATGGCGGAATGGGACATGCCTTCCGGGCTCAACATCCGCCGGGTGCGCACGCCCCTGGGCGTGGTGGGGGTGATCTACGAGAGCCGCCCCAACGTGACCGCCGATGCTGCCGCGCTGTGCCTGAAGGCGGGGAACGCGGTGATCCTGCGTGGCGGGTCGGAGAGTTTCCATTCCTCGCGCGCGTTGCATGCCTGCATGGTCAAGGGATTGAAGGACGCCAAACTGCCCGAGGCTGCGATCCAGATGGTGCCGACGCGCGCGCGCGAGGCGGTCTCGGCAATGCTGCGCATGGTCGAGCATATCGACGTGATCGTGCCGCGCGGGGGCAAGGGGCTGGTGGGCTTGGTGCAACGCGAGGCCCGGGTACCGGTTTTCGCGCATCTTGAGGGCATCTGCCATGTCTATGCCGACAAGGACGCCGATCTGGACAAGGCGCGCAAGGTGGTCCTGAACGCGAAGACGCGGCGCACCGGCATTTGCGGCGCGGCGGAATGCCTGCTGATCGACTGGCGGTTCTACACCCAGCACGGCGGGGTGTTGATCGAGGATCTGCTGAAAGCCGGGGTCGAGGTGCGCACCGAGGGCGAACTCTTGAAGATCCCCGGCACCGTGCGCGCCGCGCCCGAGGATTTCGGGCGGGAGTTCCTGGATATGGTGATTGCCGCGAAGCTGGTCGATGGCGTCGACGAGGCAATCGCCCACATCCGGCGTTATGGCAGCCAGCACACCGAGGCGATTCTGACGGAAAATCAGTCGGTTGCGGATCGTTTTTTTGAACGGCTCGACAGCGCGATCCTGCTGCACAACGCCAGCACGCAATTCGCCGATGGTGCCGAGTTCGGCATGGGGGCCGAAATCGGCATCGCCACCGGCAAGCTTCATGCGCGAGGGCCCGTGGGGGCTGAACAACTGACCTCGTTCAAGTATCTGGTGCGCGGCGACGGCACGATCAGAGGGTGAGGGTCAGGCGTCCTTCCTCCGCGCGCACCCCCACGGGTCCCGAG
>CALEZJ010000393.1 GCA_937927885.1 uncultured Paracoccaceae bacterium
GGCGGTGCCGATGTGGCTGCTGTTCGAGCTCGCCCTGATCGCCGCCGCGATGGCGCAAACGCTGATCCTGGAATCGCGCGATGCGGCGATTTCCGCATTGGCCGCCGAGGGTTGACAGGATGCCCCCGACTCTTCTTGTGGCCAATCGTGGCGAGATCGCTCTCCGGGTGATCCGCGCCGCACAGTCGCTGGGGCTGGCTACAGTGTCGGTCCATTCCGAGGCGGACGCCGACCTGCCCCACGTCCATGCAGCCGACCGAAGCCTTTGCATCGGCCCGGCCCGGGCGCAGGACAGCTACCTGAACATCCCTGCAATCCTTGCGGCTGCGCGGGATACCGGCGCCTCGCTGATCCATCCGGGCTACGGGTTTCTGTCGGAAAACGCGGACTTTGCCCAGGCCGTGCGCGATGCGGGGCTGGTCTTTGTCGGCCCAGAGCCAGCGCATATCCGGCTGATGGGCGACAAGCACAATGCCCGCACCGCGGCACAAGCGGCCGGGGTGCCGGTGCTACCCGGTACGGGGCGGCTGCCCGACGATCCGGCTCTGTGGTCGGGACTGGCCGCCGATGTGGGCTTTCCCCTGTTGGTCAAGGCAGTGGCGGGGGGCGGCGGGCACGGGATGCGCAGCGTTGAAGCGCCGGAAAACCTCTCCGAAGCCGTCATGCAGGTCCGGCAGGTCGCGGAGCGCGCCTTTGGCGACGAAGGGGCCTATCTGGAACGTTTTTTGCCCCGCGCGCGGCATGTCGAGGTGCAGGTCTTCGGCTTTGGCGATGGCCGCGCCGTGCATGTGTTCGAGCGCGATTGTACGCTGCAACGCCGCCATCAGAAGGTGGTCGAGGAAGCCCCCGCTCCCGGCCTGCCCGAGCCCGTCCGCGCCGCGATGACAGCCGCGGCCGTTCGGCTGGCGGCTTCGATCCGCTATGTCGGCGCCGGAACGGTGGAATATCTCTATGAACCAGCAGCGGGCACGTTCTACTTCCTCGAAATGAACACCCGCATCCAGGTTGAACACCCCGTCACCGAGATGGTCACTGGCCTTGATCTGGTCGGCGCACAAATTCGCCTCGCGTTGGGACAGGACCTGTCATCTGATTTGGCGCAGGACCGGCTGGCGATCACCGGACACGCCATCGAGGCTCGCATTTATGCCGAAAACCCCGCCAAACGCTTTCTGCCCTCGCCCGGCACGCTGACCCGGCTGGAACTGCCGCACGGTACGGGGCTGCGCGTCGAATGCGGATATGAACAGGGCAACACTGTCACGCCCTTTTACGATCCGATGGTGATGAAGCTGATCGCCCATGGCGAGAACCGGGGACAGTCCATCTCGCGACTGGTTGACGCGCTGGACCGGCTCCAGATCGACGGCATCAAGACGAACGCGGACTTCGTGCGGAGGCTTCTTCTGGACCCACGCTTTGTGGCCTTGAGCCATGACACCCGAATGCTGGACCGGTCCTGAAGACAGACAGCACCGAGGACATGGGAAGCCATTGGACCCTTGCGGTGCCAGAATGCGCCTTCCCAGCCCCCGCCGATACCCGACGGATCACACCTGTCGTCGCAGCACCCCATTGCAGAAGGTGCTCATGGCGATCGGACGACAAAACCAGAGCGCGGATTTGACCATCAGGCCGTGTTCAGGTTGATCGGCAGGACGGTTGTTGCCTTCATGCGTTCCATCGAGAACTTTGACGTCACGTTCCTGCAAGCCAGTCGCTTTGTCAGGTCAAGATAGAATGCATCATAGGCGGCCATGCCACTGACAACGACCTTGAGCAGATAGTCAACCTCGCCGGCCATCCGGTGCACCTCAACGATCTCGGGATAATCCGCGACGACGGCGGCAAAGGCCGCGCGCCAGTCCGGCGTATGGTCGGCGGCCTCGATCTCGACAAAGATCGTCAGACCAAGCCCGATGGCGGCGGGATCGACCAGCGCGACACGGCCGGTGATGATCCCGGCCGCCTCCAGTTTCTGCACGCGCTTCCAGCACGGGGTCTGCGACAGGCCCACTCGGTCAGCCAGTTGCGCAACCGGCAGGGTCGCGTCGCGCATCAACTCGAACAGGATGCGCCGGTCGATCCGGTCGAGGGGGAGCGCGTCTGTCATGCCGTGATGAACTCGCGCACGAATTGGGTCCTTGGCCGGGCTCGGATGTCGTCGGGCTTGCCCACCTGTTCGATCCGGCCCATCGACATCACCACCAC
>CALEZJ010000394.1 GCA_937927885.1 uncultured Paracoccaceae bacterium
CGAGATTTCTGCCTGTCTCGTGGGCTCGGAGATGTGTATAAGAGACAGCCCCAGAGCGGCACTACATGTTCCAGCGCGCGCTGCGTCGTGGTGTTGTAGTTCTGCACCGTGGTGAACAGCCGCGAATTGCCTTGCGCCACCTGATGAAACACCGCGCTGGCGCCCCAGGGGGCGAACACGATGGTGTCGGACTCCATTGCCAGCCCCATGGTCGCGGCGTTGGTGCCCGAGCCAAAGGCGTTGAGGATCGCGAACACCTCGTCCGAGCGGATCAGCTTTTGCACGGCACGCACAGCCTGTTGCGGCGCGCTGGCGTTGTCTTCGACAATCAGCCGGATCTGGCGACCGTGGATGCCCCCGGCAGCATTGGCCTGCGCCAGCGCCAGTTCGGTCGCGTTGCGCAGCATCGGCATGCCGGCGGCGGCCGGGCCGCTGAGGTCGATATGAGTGCCGATAGTGATGGCATCGGCGCTGACCCCGGCGGCGCGTGCCGGGCGCAGACTGCCGCCCAACGCCAGCGCCGCGGCGCTGGTGGCGAGCATCTGACGACGGTTCATAGACATGGAAACCTCCCTTTTCCTTCAATGACGGTCTGGCCTTGGCATGCTCCTTCCTTCCCCCCTGCCGTCTCAGGCGGGATACATGCCGTCGATGAGGGTCGCGTATTTCTGTGCGATGACCTTTCGTTTCAGTTTCATCGTCGGGGTCAGTTCCTCGTCCTCTGCGGTGAGCAACTGGTCGATGATGCGAAAATCCTTGATCTGCTCGACCCGGGCCAGGCGCGGGTTCACCGCCTCGACCTCGGCACGGATGAGGTCCACCACCGCGCCCGAGCGCGTCAGGCTGGCAAAATCGGTGTAGGGGATCGCCCGGTCCTGCGCAAAGCGCGCGACATGTTCGAGGTCGATCATCACCAGCGCGGTGACATAGCGCCGCCCCTCGCCGATCACCACCGCATCGGTGATATAGGGGCTGAACTTCAACTGGCTCTCGATCTGCGTGGGAGCGATGTTCTTGCCACCGGCGGTGATGATGATGTCCTTGATGCGGTCACGGATCGCCAGATAGCCCTCGGGGCTGATCTCGCCGCAATCGCCGGTGCACAGCCAGCCGTCCGGGGTCAGGGTCTCGGCGGTTTTGGCCGGGTTCTTCCAATAACCCGCAAAGACATTCGGCCCACGGATCTGGATTTCGCCCTCGGCCGCGATGCGCAGCGCGGTGCCCCCTGCCGGCAGGCCGGCCCAGCCCAGCTTGATTCCTCGCCGTGGCGTCGCCGTGGCAAATCCGCTCGTTTCGGTCATGCCGAAGGCCTCGCGCAATTCGACCCCGATCGACAGGAACCAGCGGATCAGGTCCGGCGGCACCGGGGCGGCGCCGGTCAGCGCGCTACGGCAATTCTGCAGCCCCAGAAAGATGCGGATGTTGCGAAAGGCAAGTCGCTGCAAGAGTCGCCCTGACAGACCCGGCGCGGGCGGCAAGCGCCCGTCCAGTTGCGCCTCGACCCCGGCACGGCCACTGGCCAGCGCGCGGGCATAAACCCATCGCGCCGGAGCAATAGCGTCGCGCAGGAACAGTTCGACCTGGCTGTGCATCTTTTCCCAGAACCGGGGCGGGGCGAAAACGATATGCGGCGCAACCTCACGCAGGTCCTGAGCCACGGTGCCCGAATTCTCGGGAAAATGCACGACGAGCCCCAGCGCGATGGCATTGAAGACCGAGGCCATGCGTTCTGCGATATGGCACAGTGGAAGGAAGCTGACTAATTTGTCTCCCGGCACGGCATCGAGGTACTCAGGCGCCTTGGTCATCTGGAACACCGCATTCGCGTTCGAGATCATTGCCCCTTTCGGCGCGCCCGTGGTGCCCGAGGTATAGACCAGAAAGGCCAGATCCGACGGTCGGCCCGCGTCGATCGCGTCCTCGAATTCGCTGGCACGTGTCGCGGCCAGCGCATCGCCGGTGGCCAGAAGGTCGTTCCAGAACAACACACCGGGGTCCGAAAGCCCGCGCAGCCCCTCGCGGTCCAGAACCACGATGCGCACCAGCGCGGGGCAGGAGTCGCGCACCGCCAGCGCCTTGTCGAGTTGCTCTTGATTCTCGACCACCAGAACCCGGCAGGCGGAATCGGTCAGGATATGGTGCAACTGATCGGTCGAGGCGGTGGGATAGACACCATTGCCAACCATCCCCATCGCCTGCGCGCCCATGTCCGCGATCACCCATTCAGGCCGGTTTTCGGCCAGAACGGCAATCACCTCGCCGCGCTCGACGCCCAGATCGCGCAATGCCAGACCAAAGGCACGGGCCTGAGCGTAGTAGTCTGCCCAGGTCAGAGTCTGCCACAGGCCGCGTCGTTTGTGGCGAAGGGCTGGACGGGCGGCCCAGTCCCGCGCGCGACTGCGCAGCACCTTGGCG
>CALEZJ010000395.1 GCA_937927885.1 uncultured Paracoccaceae bacterium
GATCCAGCCAGCTCTGCCACAGCTTGCCCGCGTCGAACGGCGCGGGAATCGCCTCGACGGTGACACCGAGCCCCTCGAACCGCGCCAGCGCCGCCTCGCAGGTCGCCAGCACGCCGTCCTCCATCGCATAGGCCCCGCCCCAGTCGCCCAGCCAGGCGACACGGCGGCCCGTCAGGTCGGTATCGATCCCGGCCAGAAAATCCTGCCCCGGCAGGGTAAAGGGGCGGCGCGGTTCCTGCCCCGCCATCACCCCCAAAAGCAGGGCCAGATCCTCGGGGTTGCGCGCCATCGGGCCGTTGGTGGCGAGCGGGTGAAGAAAGGTCTCGCCCTCGGCCTTGTCGGGCACCAGCCCCCACGAGGGGCGAAACCCGTAGACCCCGTTCCAGCCGGCCGGATTGCGCAGGGACCCCATCATGTCGGACCCGTCCGCCAGCGCGACCATCCCCAAAGCCAGCGCCACCGCCGCCCCGCCTGACGAGCCTCCGGCGCTGCGCCCCGGGTCAAAGGCATTCCCCGTCGCGCCGTGTACCGGGTTGAAGGTGTGGCTGCCCAGACCGAATTCGGGCGTGTTGGTCTTGCCGATGAAGATCGCACCCGCCGCCCGCAACCGGCTGACGAACAGGTCATCCGTGCGCGCCACCTGCCCGGCCAGGATCGGCGAGCCCATCGAGGTGGGCAGGCCCGCGACATTGGCCAGATCCTTGATCGCCATGGGCAACCCGTGCAGCGCGCCCTTGCGGGGCCCCTGATCGGCGGCGCGGGCCTCGGCCAGCAACGCGTCTTCGTCGCGCAGCGAGACGATGGCATTCACCGCCGGGTTGCGCGTCCTGATGCGGGCCAGCGTGGCGCGCATCAGCGCCTCGGCACTTGCCTGCCCCGATGCCAGCGCCGCCAGTTGCCCGCGCGCGCCCCTGTCCAGAATGCCGTCCATGCCTGCCTCCCGTTTGTCGCCACTGTCGGGCCGGGGCCTCCGCTTTGCAAGGCGTCGGTTTTCGCCCCCGGATGCGTCGGTTTTGGTCGCGCGGTCCGGGGCATACTGGCTTCGACTGCGCCAAAACGGGGGCGACATGCGCATCATCGACCTGGACGACCTTTTCATCCCCCTGCCCGATGGCACCCGCCTCGCCGCGCGACTGTGGCGGCCCGAGGGGGCGGTGGTTCCGGCGATCCTGGAAATGATCCCCTATCGCAAGCGCGACAACACCCTGCCGCGCGATGAGGCGATGCATCCCTGGATGGCCGGACAGGGCTATGCCTGCCTGCGCGTCGACCTGCGCGGCACCGGCGACAGCGACGGGGTCTTTGACGACGAATATTCCGCGCAGGAACTCTCCGACATCTGCGCCACCCTCGCCTGGATCGCGGCGCAGGACTGGTGCACCGGCGCCGTGGGGATGATGGGCAAAAGCTGGGGTGGCTTCAACTGCCTGCAGGCGGCCGCCCTCCAGCCACCCGCACTGAAGGCCGTGGTCAGCGTCTGCGCCACCACCGACCGCTTTGCCGATGACATCCACTACAAGGGCGGGTGTCTCATGGGCGAGAATTTCGCCTGGGGCAGCCTGATGCTGTCCTATCAGGCGCGCCCGCCGGATCCCCTGCTGCGCCCCGACTGGCGCGCGCTGCTGAAAACGCGGATCGCGACTCTGCCGCATCTCTCCGAAGTCTGGAGCGGCCAGCAGGCGCGCGGGCCCTATTGGCGCCATGGCTCGGTCCGTTTCGACTGGCCGGCGCTGAGCGTCCCCGTGCTGTCGATCGGCGGCTGGGCGGATGGCTACATGAACGCCCCCGCCGCGCTGGTGCAGAATGTGCCGGGTGCCAAGGCCATCGTCGGGCCCTGGGTGCACCAGTATCCGCACACCGCCGTGCCCGGCCCCGCGATCGATTTTCTGGGCGAGATGAAGCGCTGGTGGGACCAGTGGCTGAAGGGGATCGACACCGGCGCCGATGCCTTGCCGAATTACCGCGTCTACCAGCAGGACAGCCACGCCCCCGACCCGTGCAAGCCCCACGTCCCGGGCCGCTGGCTGGCGGAAGACCTTCCTTCGCCGCGCGTCAGCGCACAAAGGCTGGCCCTGGGCGCGGACGGGGTGCTGGGCGGGCCGGGGGTCCCCGATGCCACCATCGCCTCGCCCCTGACCCTGGGCGCGCAGGCGGGCGAGTATTTCCCGATGGGCCTGATGGCGGAAATGCCGGGCGACCAGCGCGACGACGACGCGCGCTCGGTCTGCTTCGACCTGCCCTGCCCTGACGGCCTGTCTCTGCTGGGCGCCGCGCGGCTCTCGCTGACCCTCGCCGCCGACCGCCCCTTCGGCTTTGTTGTCGCGCGGCTCAACGATGTGGCACCGGACGGGGCCAGCACCCGCATCGCGCACGGGTTCCTGAACCTGCGCCATCGCACAGACCCGCCCACGCCCCTGACCCCGGGCGAGCCGATTTCCGTCTCTTTCGACCTCGACCAGATGGCGCATCGTCTGGCGCCCGGGCATCGCCTGCGGCTGGCACTGTCGAATGCCTGCTGGCCCTTTGTCTGGCCCTCGCCCGAACTGGTGACCCTGCGCCTGATCGACGGCGCGCTGGCCCTGCCGGTGCACTCCGGCAC
>CALEZJ010000396.1 GCA_937927885.1 uncultured Paracoccaceae bacterium
GCTGGCTGACACGATTGGGGCAGGTCGATCTGGCAGTTCAACTGGCCTATGTGGTGTTTCTGGGCATCGTGGGCGCCCTCATGCTTCAGGAAAGCGTGCGGGCCTGGGCACGCACCCGCAACCCGGCCGCGCCACGGCGCAAACTGCACCAGCACAATTGGGTGCATGCACTGCCCTTGAAAATGAAGTTCCGGGTCTCGGGTCTGTATATCTCTGTGATCCCGCCGATGCTGGTGGGAGCCGGGGTGGGCCTGCTGTCGGCCGTAATGGGTGTTGGCGGCGGCTTCATCATGGTCCCCGCGATGATCTACCTATTGGGCATGCCGACCAAGGTCGTGGTGGGCACGTCGCTGTTCCAGATCATTTTCACCACCGCCTTCACCACGGTGGCGCATGCGGTAACCAGCCATTCTGTGGATATCCTGCTCGCCTCGGTTCTGATCCTGGGCGGTGTTTTTGGCGCGCAACTGGGCACGCAACTGGGCGCGCGACTGCGCGGCGAGCATCTGCGCATCCTGCTGGCACTGCTGGTACTGGCGGTCTGCGCCAAGGTGGCGATGGATCTGCTGATCACCCCGGACGAGGCCTATTCCATTCGCGTCGCAGGTCGGCACTGATGCGGCGGCTGTGGCTGTTGCTGATGGTGCTGCTGGCGTTTCCCGCGCAGGCCAGTGAAATCATCGGCGCACTCAGCCAGAACCGGGTCAGCCTGACGGCCAGCTTTTCCGGATCCGAGATCCTGATCTTTGGCGCGGTTCGACGCGAGACGCGGCAGGAGGCCACGGACAATCCGTCGGGCCAGGGGTTCGACGTGATCGTGGTGGTCGAAGGACCGCGCCAGAGCGTGACCGTCTGGCGCAAGGAGCGGTGGGGCGGCATCTGGATGAACGTCGCTTCGGCGCGGATGGTGTCGATCCCGTCGTTCTACGCGGTCGCCAGCACCCGCCCGCTCGAGCGCATCCTCTCGCCCGAAGCCGATGCCGAGTTTCGAATCTCGACACCACAAGCGATCCGCGCCGATCTGACCTCGGACACAGCCCTGTTCGCCGAGGCCCTGATGCGCATCCGCGAACGCGCCTCGCAATACCTGACGCTGGGTCGCTATGTGCATGTGGATCGCGACATCCTCTTTCGCACGGTGGTGCAACTGCCCGCCAACCTGACCGAAGGCGCCTATGTGACGAGGATGTATCTGATTGAAGAGGGCACCGTGGTCAGCCAGTACCGCACGGCGATCTTCGTGCGAAAAGACGGAATTGAACGTTGGCTGCACCAACTGGCCTATGACCAGCCGTTCCTCTACGGGCTTCTGGCACTGGCCATCGCGCTGGTTGCGGGCTGGGGGGCGGCGGCGCTGGTGCAGGTGATCCGCGAAAGGTAATCCGGTGGAGCATCGTTCGGGGGCTGACTGCACCCTTCCCCCGAGGATATTTCCCGAGCAAAGACCGAGAGGATCAACCTCGCCCCAGAAAGGGCATGTTGGTGGCCATGATCGTCAGGAATGGTACATTGGCTCCCGGCGGCTGCGAGGCCATGAAAAGGACGGCCTCCGCGACCTCGGCCACGTCCATCATCGGCTCGGCACGGATTGATCCATCGGCCTGCGGCACGCCCCTCTCGATGCGCGCCGCCAGTTCGGTCCGGGCATTGCCAATATCGATCTGGCTGGCCGCGATACCAAAGGGGCGCCCGTCAAGGGCGAGGGTTTTCGTCAGGCCGGTGATCGCATGTTTGGTCGCGGTATAGGCCACTGAACCGGGCCGCGGCGCATGGGCACTGATCGAGCCATTGTTGAGGATGCGCCCACCCTGAGGCGACTGCTGGCGCATCTGGCGAAAGGCCGCCCGCGCGCACAGGAACATACCGGTCAGGTTCACATCGACCATGGCGCGCCAGTCGGCGACGGAAACCTCGTCGATCAGCGCACCGGGGATCATCCGGCCGGCGTTGTTGAACAGCGCGTCAATCCGGCCAAACCGCGCGACAACGGCCGCAAAGGCCGTCGCCACTTGCTCCTCGTCGGTCACGTCGCAGGCCAATGGCAGGGCATTCGGATGGGCGGGCATGTCGTGGATCCGCCGCGCCAACATCGCCACTGACCAACCCGCATCGACAAAACGCCGCGCCGTGGCGGCGCCGATCCCCGCGCTGGCACCGGTGATGACGATGGTGCCTTTCGAGGAGAACATCATCTCAGAAGGCCTTGAATGTCATCGTGGTCAGTGTGCGTGATATGCCCGGAACGTCAAAGAGACGTTCGCTGAGGTAATGTCCGACATCCTCGCCGGTGGGGATGTAAACCTTTGCGATCAGGTCCCAATCGCCCGATGTGGAGAAGAGTTCGGACACGATCTCGCGGTCGTAGATGTCGCGGGCTACCTCGTAGGTCTTGCCGGGGTGGCAGCGGAACTGGACAAAGACGCAATTCATGGCGGACCTTTCGTGTTTTCGCTGGCCAGCCTATGCCGCCGGACGGGCCGGGTTCAAGGTGTCAGAGCGTAGCAGGCCAGCGGATCATAAGCAGGCCCGGACTTCAGCAGCGTCGAGCGGTAGAGGATCAGGGTCTCGGCCACCCAGGGGTCCGAAGTCACTGCCCCCACAGCCGCCATCGCGCGCGCCAGCGGCACCGGATCGACGGCACCGCGCCCCAAAGTGACATGCGGCACAAAGCGCCGTGCGGGCAGCCGGATACCGCAACTGCGCACAGCACGCGCGACCTTTGCCTGGAGCGCGATCAGCCGCGGTTCGGGGGCAATGAGGACATGAACATTGTCTGGCGTCGCGCCGCCAAAGGTTCCGAGGCCCGCCAGCCGCAGCACGGGCGCAGGCAGGCGTAGCATGTCGAGGCCAAGGTGCAGGTCCTGCAGAACGGGCTCGGGCTGCGCATCGAGAAAGGCCAGCGTGATGTGAAAGGCCTCTGCATCGACCGGGCGCGGCAACGGCAGACGATGTTGCACCAAAGCAAGCCTGTCGCGCAGGGGGTCGGGCAGCGGCAGGGCGAGAAAGGCACGGATCATGCCAATGGGCTAGCCAGCGGTTTGCGCCAGATCAAGGTCTGTATTTCCCGACAGCGCAATATGAACGCAGGGGCGTGGCTTGGCAAACTCTGGAGGATGCTGCGATGATGATCGAACGTTTCCGCGAATTGTTCCGGCGCAGCCGGGACCAGCACGAATTGATGGGCCTGAGTGACCGCGAACTTGCCGACCTTGGCGTGACGCGCGCGCAGGCACTGGAACTGGCCCACCTGCCCGAAGACGTGCCGGGCCGGGTGCAAGCGATGGGCCGCATCTTTGGCCTGTCCGAGGCCGAATTGGCCGACAACCGCGATCTGTGGCACGAACTGTTGCAGAGCTGCCGTCATTGCACGCACCTGCCGCAATGCGCGCGGTTCCTTGCCTCGGGCGAGGGCACGCCGGAACAGGCCGGGTTCTGCCCGAACCACGACGAATTCGCCGCATTGGCGGGCTGATCGCTAGTCGCCTTCGTTGGCCACCAGCGTCAAAGGTGCAGGGGTGCCGCCCAGGTCGTCGATCCTGAGCGGGCCCGAAGGCCGCGCCAGCCGGTTGCGCACGACCCAGTGCAGCCTGTGCTCGGCCCGGGTGATGGCGACATAGGCGAGGCGCTTCCACAAGGGGACACCCGCCTCGCTGCGTCCGGCGGCACTGGCCGCGTAAAGATCGGGAGCAAAGACCTGCACTGCGGGCCACTGACTGCCCTGCGCCTTGTGGATCGTTACCGCCGCCCCGTGCAGAAAGGCCGCCCCCATGTGGGCAGCATAGGGGATGAAGGGCTCTTCCTCGCCCTCTTTCTCGATCTTGATGATCGAAGCGGCCGAGACCTGCGGTTCCTCGGCACCGAAAACGTGCAGGCGCGAAAAGCCTGGGCGCTTTCCAGGACCCAGATAGACGCATTGCGCGCCCTTGATGAGGCCGCGCGCCTCCAGATCGATGCGCTTCTTTCGGTGTTTCAGTGGCAGTTCAAGCCCGTCGCAGATCAGCGGTTCCCCGGGCAGCAGTTCTGAATCCGGCGCCTCGAAGGCGGCACGGAAGGCGTGGATCAGGCGGATGCGGGTGACATTGCGCCAGACCAGAACTGGGCTGCGCGCCATCAGATCGCTTTCCACCCGCTGCGCCCAGACCACGCGGTCATCGCGGCGCGCGGCGTCTTCGATAAGGCGCTCGAAGTCCTCGAAGCCCAGCGCGGGATCGGCCAGCGCATGGGCCAGTTCCAGGATCGGATTGTCCTGCGTCTGGCGGTGGATGCGGTGCAGTTCCAGCTTTTGCGCCTTTGGCAGGGTGTCGAACACCATCTCGCCCGACTGCCCCACTGGCGCCAACTGTGCCGGATCGCCGAACAGCACCAGCGTCTGAAAGATTTCCGACAAATCCTCCATCTGACGCGCGTCCAGCATCGAGGATTCGTCGACAAATCCGACATCAAGCGGGTCTTCGCGCCGCTTCCAGCCCTTGATGAAATCCGACCCGCGCAGCCCAGCCGCCGCCAGCGCGCCAGGGATGGATTTGACGCTGTCGTAAAACGCCTTGGCGCGGTCCAGCGCGGTGTCGCTCAGGGCCTCGGTCGCCGGGCGCTCGCCCGACCCCTCCAGCCATTCGGCGATCTTCTCGTATTCGGGGTCGTAGACCGGGGTATAGAGGATGCGGTGGATCGTCGTCGCCGGCACGCCCCGGTTTCGCAGCACCGAGGCCGCCTTGTTCGTCGGCGCCAGAATGGCCAGTGTGCGGCGTTCCTTGCGACGCTTGCCTTCATAGTCACCGCTGACGCATTCCACCCCGGCGGCGACCAGCGCCTTGGTCAGTTGCGCCAGCAGCATCGTCTTTCCGGACCCTGCCTTGCCCAGCACCGCCAGAACCGTACTGTCGGCCTCGGGATCAGGGGGGGCAAGTGTTTCGTCAGCAAGGTCGATCCCGGCCTTGGCCAACTGATCGGCCAGACGGTCCCAGGCGACAGCCTGATCGTCGGAAAATGTCAGCGAAGACGAAGGCTGTGCAGGGGCGTTCATGGCCCCGTCTTAGGGCATGGCGGGCGAACGCTCAATGCCAGGGGCGCGACAGCTTGCGCAAGGCAGCACCAAAGGTGATGCCGTGGTCAAAAACCCCATTGCGCAGATATTCCAGAACCTCGGCCATGACGATCGGGTTCATCATGATCAGCGAATGCGACGTTGACACCACGATGTGGTCGCGCATCCCGGCAACACGGGTGCTTTGCACCGAGACCGTGCCATCCGATGGCCCCCGGATCACCACCGCGCCGACCGGGTTCAGGACGATATCGCCCGCGATCACTCCGAGGTCGAAATCCACCGGCGGCAACAGGTTCGGAACCGAGGCCGGGTCCGTGCCCAACTGGTTTGTTGCCGGGCCGTTCAGCCATTCCGCGGCATCGCGCAGGAACTGCATCTCGCCGAGGGTGTCGACAATCTCGGATCCGTGGTTGGGCGGGGCAAGCATCACCACGCGTCCCAGATTGGGTGGATGCCCCTGCGCCAGCCAGGCACGCACCAGAATGCCCCCCAGCGAATGGGTGACAAGGTGCATCCTCTGCGCGCCACACTCCGCTGCCGAGGTTTCGACATGCCGCACCAGATCCCCGATCGGCGCGGATTCCGAGGGGTAACTGCGATTCACGACCGTGTAGCCGTGGAACTCCAGCACCTCCTGCAGCACGCGCATCGAGTTCTCGGTGCGCGACAGGCCATGCAGCAGGACCACGCAATCGGCGCGGGCCGCAGACGCAGCAAGCATCAGGGTCAGGGCGAGGAGGATCGAACGCATGGTCGCAGTATAGGCATGGCGCGGCGCAGACAGAAGCGCCAGAATGCACCCGCATCGACAGGAGAGCACACGATGACGCGAGGTTTTCTCTCGGACTCGCCGCGGCTCGCGGTGCGGGCCCTGATCCTGCATCAGGGGCGGCTTCTGGTGGTCAATGCCTATCCAGGCCAGCAAAGCGACCTGTGGTGCGCGCCGGGCGGCGGGGTTGAACGGGGCACCTCGCTGCCGGAAAACCTTGTCCGCGAAGTGTACGAGGAGACCGGCCTGTCCATCCGTGTCGGCGCGCCCTGTCTGGTGAACGAATTCCACGATCCGCAGAGCGGGTTTCATCAGGTCGACGTGTTCTTCCGCGCCAGCCTCAACGGTTCCACCCAGGTATCAGGATGGATCGACCCCGAGGGAGTCGTGAACCGCTGGCGCTGGGTGACCGAGGCGGAGCTTTGCGCCTTGCGGTTCAAGCCCGACAGCCTGCCACGCATCGCCTTCGGCGCCGAGGGGGTCGCGCACTACGACCCGCTGGAGCACATCGTCCCCTGAACGGGACGTGACGGCAGGGATGTTGGGCGATTGCATCGCCCGCGCAAAACCGCCATCCTGATCCAAAGCGCCGAAGGACAGGCGCCAGGGAGGATCCAGGATGACACGCAACTTCGCCAATGTCGCGGACCGTGACGCGCTGCAAAACGAGATGCCATGGGAAAGCCGCGACACGCCGGTCACGGTCTATGACCAGATCGCGCGGACCCGCAAACGCTTTGGCGGCGGAAAGGCTATCACATACCAGATGTTCGCCACCGAAGGGGCCAGCGCCGAGACTCTGACCTGGGCCGAATTCCACGGAAAGATCACGCAGGCCGCCAACCTGTTTCGCAGTCTCGGGATCAAGGAAGGTGACACTGTCGCCTATGTCCTGCCTACGATCAACGAGACGGCCATCGCGCTTTTTGGCGGCATGACGGCGGGGATCGTCAACCCGATCAACCCGCTCTTGGAACCCGAAAAGATGGCGGGAATCCTGCGTGAGACCAACGCAAAGGTGGTGGTCACCTTGCGCGCCTTTCCGAAAACCGATGTCGCGCAGAAGGTCGCTGCCGCCATCGCCAATGCACCCAGTGTGAAAACGGTGCTCGAAGTTGACCTCAACCGCTACATGACTGGGGTGAAAAAGCTGCTAGTCCCGCTGATCCGGCCCAAGAACCCAGTGCATCACACCGCGCGCATTCTGAGTTTCAATGCCGAACTGGCGCGCCAGCCGTCCGAAAAACTGACGTTCGAACAGGTGCAGGAGGACCGGGTCTGCGCCTATTTCCACACAGGCGGCACCACGGGCACGCCGAAGGTGGCGCAGCACAAATTCTCGGGGCTTCTCTATAACGGCTGGATCGGAGCGACGCTCCTGCTCAGCGACAAGGACACGATCCTCTGCCCGCTGCCGCTGTTCCACGTCTTTGCCGCCTATCCGGTCTTCATGTCGGCCGTGACCTCGGGCGCGCATGTTGTGATGCCGACCCCGCAGGGATACCGCGGCGAGGGGGTGTTCGACAATTTCTGGAAACTGGTCCAGCGTTACAAGGCGACCTTCATCATCACCGTGCCAACCGCACTGGCCGCGCTGATGCAGCGCCCGGTGAATGCGGATATTTCGACCTTGAAGAGCGGGTTTTCGGGCTCGGCAGCGTTGCCGGTCGAACTGTACCGCCGCTTTCAGGAGGCAACCGGAGTTTCCATCATCGAAGGCTACGGTCTGACCGAGGCGACCTGTCTTGTGTCGGCGAACCCTGTGACTGGCGAAAAGCGCGTCGGTTCGGTTGGCATCCCGTTCCCCTATTGCGATACCCGCATCCTGATGTGCGCCGCCGATGGATCGATCCTGCGCGAATGCGGCGTCGATGAAGTGGGCGAGATCTGTGTCGCCAACCCCGGCGTCTGGCCAGGGAATACCTATACGGAAACCTCCAAGAACGAAGGCCTCTATGCGGGCGGCACGCATTTGCGCACCGGCGATCTGGGTCGCATCGACGCGGACGGTTATCTGTGGATCACCGGGCGGGCCAAGGACCTGATCATCCGCGGCGGTCACAATATCGACCCCGCGATGATCGAGGAGGCAATGCTGTCGCACCCCGCGGTCAGCTTTGCTGGTGCCATTGGGCAACCCGATGCCTCGGCGGGGGAACTGCCTTGCGTCTATGTCGAACTTGTGGCCGGCGCGACGGTCACCCCGCGTGAACTGGTCGACCACGCGGCCGAGCGCATTCCCGAACGCGCCGCCGTGCCGAAATATGTCGAGGTCTTGCCCGAACTGCCGAAAACCGCCGTCGGCAAGGTGTTCAAGCCCGACCTGCGCCGCCTCGCCATCACTCGTGTCTATGACGCGGCCCTGAAGGAGGCCGGGATCCCGGCCAGTGTTGCCGAGGTGGTGGAGGACAAGAAACGCGGTCTGGTGGCACGTATCCGCCGCGACGGGGCGGTGGATGACTCCAAGGTCAAGGACCTCCTGGGCGCCTTCATCGTACCCTATGACATGCTCTGATCCCGGCAGCGTGATCCGGTTGCGCGCGTCGTGCGTAACCGGAAAAAACCGCCGGAGGAACCATGCCGCACCGTCTTGCCGCCCTGACACTTGCTCTTGTGGTGTCATTGCCGCTTCCCGCATTTGCATTTGATCGGATCGTCGATGGTGGCACGTTCACCAACCTCGTAACGGGACGGACATTGACCCGGATCGGCATCCGCCTGCAGGTCGAGCCCGATGGGGACATCACTGGCAACGGAATGGGCTGGCCGGTCAGTGGAGCCTGGACTTGGCGTGACGGATTTTTCTGCCGATCACTGAACTGGGGCGGGGATGATCTGGGGGACGACTGCCAGACCGTGCTGCAAAACGGCGATCAACTGCGATTTGTCGCCGAGAGGGGCGGCGGCCAGTACGCCGATTTCCGCCTGCGCTGAGGTTCCGCAGGCTGGGGTTGACCCCCCCACCTTACGAGTCAGAAATCGACCGCGATCCCCTTCTTTTCCCAGTCCCCGTATCGCACCGGTTCTGGACCGTTGCGCCCTCCCAGTTCCTTGGGCGGCGGCGCTGTCTCCTCGGCCAGACGGCGACGCTCGGCTGCCTCGGCCAGCGCACGCTGGGCGGCGGGGGGAAGGGGATTGGCGCTCATCGGCTTTCCTTGGCGCGAGGGATGGTCTAGGGGGATTTAGCCCCGCTCTGCCTTGCGGGCAAGCCCGAGGACCCGATGCCAGACCCCGCAGACCCCCGCCTTCTGGCCGCCCGCATGGTCGAGGCCGCGACCGAGGGCGTGATGCTGTCCGACTTGCCCGCCGTCAGCGAACCGGCGATCAGCGCGCGGGCGCAGCGCCTC
>CALEZJ010000397.1 GCA_937927885.1 uncultured Paracoccaceae bacterium
CTGGTCATCGGTGGGCTGTTCGCGCTGGTGGGGTCCTGGGGGCTGATCCGGCTTCCCGACGCCATGACGCGCCTGCACGCGCCGACCAAGGCGACCACGGTCGGCATCGGCGCCGTGCTGATCGCCTCGATGCTGCTGACCTATGTGAAAGAGGGGCGGCTGTCGGTGCATGAACTGCTGATCACGCTGTTTCTGGTGCTGACCGCGCCGATCACCGCGCTGTTCATCGCCAAGGTCCATCTGCACCTGCGTCAGGACCGGGGCGCATTGCCCGCCCCGAAATCGGGCAAGGGCTGGGCGGGCTATACGGCCGACGGTCCGGTTCGCGCGGCGCGCCTGACCCGCACCCGTGCGGACACAAGCGATTGATCCTGCGTTGAGCCCGTTTCCGCGCCGATCGCTTTCCTGTATGACGGTCGCCGACGCCCCCTCGGCGCCGGTGGATGTATCAGGATTCGCGCCCGTGTGGGACCTCGCTGCCCTCGACGCCGTGACGGAAACCGTGGTCTCGCGGGTGCTCATCGACAAGGCTCCGGCGCGTCGGGTTGCAGCGGATCTGGCGGCACAACTCTGCCGCGAAAGGCCGGACCTGCCGGCGCTGGCGCTGGCCTTGCCTTTCACGCTGGCGGCGGCCGCGATCGACGAGATGCTGGGCGGCGGCGCCGAGGCGCGGCAGGCGGCGGCGGACGCTTGGCGCGCGGCGGCGCTGATTGGCGCCGAGGCCCTGGCCCTGCGGGCGAACGGGTCGGATCTGATCGGCGACCTTGCCCGGCACTGGCAGTCGGGGGATGAGCTGTTCGGCTGAGAGGGCGGGGTGCGTGCATCCGGGGCAAGGTCGCCTGACCGGAGCCCGCTCTCTGGGCGGCGGCCTCTGGTATGCTCGCGGAAACGGTCTTGCGGCAACGTGGTCTCGGCGGGCGGGGAAACGCATGCGTTTCCTGTTCCGCCCGAAGGGGACGCGGGTAGGGGCCCCGCCCAAGGGCGGGCCAAGGGTCTTTCTCAGCACCCTGCCAAAGCCTGCCACGCAGCCTTGGACCCCGGTCTTGCGCCACGGACAAACGTCCACAAAGGCCGGAGCGGGCACACCCCCCGGGGCGTTCAGCGCGCGGCGAGCAGGTCGCGGATTTCGGCCAGCAATTGCTCTTGCGACGGGCCGGCGGGCGCGGCCGGGGCCTCTGCCGCCTTGGCCTCGGCGCGGCTCGCGGCGTCCTTGATCTTGTTCACGCCCTTGACCAGCAGGAACACCACCCAGGCGATGATGAGAAAGTTGATCACCGCCATGAAGAAGGCCCCGAAGGCAAAGACCGAGGCCCCGGCCTCGCGCGCGGCGGCCAGCGAGGCGGTTTCCGGAACGTTGCCCGACAGGACGAAGTAATTGTTGGTGAAATCGACCCCTCCGGTGAACAGGCCGATGATCGGGTTGATGATGTCAGCGACCAGCGAGCTGACGATGGCGGTAAAGGCCGCGCCGACGATGATGCCGACGGCCATGTCCATGACATTCCCCCGGGCGATGAAATCGCGAAATTCCTTGAGCATTTTGTCCCTCTTTCCTGTTCTTTGGCGCACGGACCCCGGTGGGGCGCTTGAAACATGCGAACCGGCTTGCTTATGTCCAGCCATGCCGGATGTTGCCTGCGATCCCCGGCAATTCAAGGTATAATCCGTCGTCCCCCGTCCCGGAGCCCCCATGACCTCGCTTGCCGATCATCCCGTCTCCCGCCGCTGGCCTGCCCGGCACCCCGAGCGTTTGCAGCTCTATTCCCTGCCGACGCCGAACGGCATCAAGGTGGGGATCGCGCTCGAGGAAATGGGTCTCCCCTACGAGGGGCACCGCCTGAGCTTTGCCGACAATGACCAGTTGACGCCCGAATTCCTGGCGCTGAACCCCAACAACAAGATCCCGGCGATCCTTGACCCGAACGGGCCGGGCGGCCAGCCTCTCGCGCTGTTCGAAAGCGGGGCAATCCTGATCTATCTGGAGGAAAAGTCCGGGCAATTCCTGTCTTCGGACCCCGTCACCCGCCTGCACACGCTGCAATGGCTGATGTGGCAGATGGGGGGCGTGGGGCCGATGTTCGGGCAATTGGGCTATTTCCACAAATTCGCGGGCCGCGAGATCGAGGACAAGCGCCCCCATGAGCGCTACCGCGCCGAGAGCGAGCGCCTCCTGAACGTTCTCGAAGGGCAACTGGAGGGGCGCGACTATGTGGTGGGGGACTATTCCATCGCCGACATGGCGATCCTGCCCTGGGTGCGCACGCTGACCGGGTTCTACGGCGCCGGGGATCAGGTCGGCTACGGGCGGCTGCGCAACGTTCCCGCCTGGTTTGACCGCGTGCTGGCGCGCCCCGGCGTGCAGCGCGGTCTGGATGTGCCCGCCGCCTGACCCCGCCGCCTGACCCCGCCGGGCTGCCGCCGTACGATGAGGGTCGACACCCAGGTCCGCCCGTCCGACGTGACAAAGCTGCCGATCATCGAATCCATGCTGTCGATCCCGCGCGAACGGTTCGTTCCGGCCGCGCTGGTCGAGGCCGCCTATGTCGGCGAGAACCTGCACCTTGGGGGGGGCCGCGTCCTGCTGGATGCGCGCACCCTGGCCAAGATGCTGGACGCGCTGGATATTCACCCCGTCGATCTGGTGCTGGACGTGGCCGCGGCCACCGGCTACTCCAGCGC
>CALEZJ010000398.1 GCA_937927885.1 uncultured Paracoccaceae bacterium
TGCCGATCGTCAGCCTTGTCTATGACACGCTGATGATCCCCACCCCCAAGAACCTGAACTGGTGGTGGATCTGGGGCATTGTGCTGGCCTTCTGCCTGGTGCTGCAGATCGTCACCGGCATCGTTCTGGTGATGCATTACACGCCGCACGCCGACATGGCATTTGCCTCGGTCGAGCACATCATGCGCAACGTCAACGGCGGCTACATGCTGCGTTACCTGCACATGAACGGCGCCTCGCTGTTCTTCCTGGCGGTCTACATCCATATCTTCCGCGGCCTCTACTATGGCAGCTACAAGGCCCCGCGCGAGATCACCTGGATCATCGGCATGCTCATCTACCTGCTGATGATGGCGACCGGGTTCATGGGTTATGTTCTGCCCTGGGGTCAGATGTCGTTCTGGGGTGCCACGGTGATCACCGGCCTGTTCGGTGCCATCCCCGGGATCGGCGAGCCGATCCAGACCTGGCTGCTGGGCGGCCCGGCGGTGGGCAACTATACGCTGAACCGGTTCTTCAGCCTGCATTATCTGCTGCCCTTCGTGATCTGGGGCCTGGTGATCCTGCACATCTGGGCCTTCCACACCACCGGCAACAACAACCCCGCCGGGGTCGAGGTGCGCCGCGGGTCCAAGGAAGAAGCCGCCAAGGACACCCTGCCCTTCTGGCCCTACTTCGTGATCAAGGACCTGTTCGCTCTGGTCGTCGTGCTGGCGGTGTTCTGGGCGATCGTGGGCTTCATGCCCAACTTCCTCGGCCACCCCGACAACTACATCGAAGCCAACCCGCTGGTCACCCCGGCGCACATCGTTCCCGAATGGTACTTCCTGCCGTTCTACGCGATCTTGCGGGCCTTTACCGCCGACGTCTGGGTGGTCATCGCGGCGAACTGGATCAGCTTTGGCATCATCGACGCCAAGTTCTTTGGCGTGCTGGCGATGTTCGGCGCGATCGCGGTGATGGCGCTGACCCCCTGGCTCGACACCTCGTCGGTGCGCTCGGGTCGGTTCCGCCCGATGTTCAAGTCGTTCTTCTGGCTGCTGGTCGTCGACTTCATGGTGCTGATGTGGGTCGGTGCGATGCCCGCCGAGGGGATCTATACCACCATCTCGCTGATCGCCTCGGCCTACTGGTTCGCCTATTTCCTGGTCATCCTGCCGCTGCTGGGTGTTCTGGAACGGCCGACCACCCCGCCCGCGACCATCGAGCAGGACTTCAAGGCCAGCGTCAAGGCGCATGCCAAATCGGGCCCCGCGCCCGAGCAGATCCCGGCCGAGTGATCGAAAGGACAGAGTGATATAATGATCCGCAAACTTGCCCTTTCGGCCCTGACTGCCCTCTCGCTTGCCAGCGCTCCTGCGCTTGCGGCGGGGGAAGGTGGCCATGTCACCGACTATGCCTTCTCGTTCGAGGGGCCTTTCGGCAGCTACGACCGGGCCCAGCTCCAGCGCGGCCTTCAGGTCTATACCGAGGTCTGCTCTGCCTGCCACGGTCTCGAACTGGTGGCCTTCCGCACGCTGACCCAGGAAACCGGCCCCGGGCTGAGCGCTGAAGCCGCGCGCAGCTATGCCTCGGGCTTCGAGGTCCCCGACGGGGAAGGCGGCTTCCGTCCTGCCGGAACGCCGGACCATTTCCCCGGCTCGTCGATGGAGAACGCCCCTGACCTCAGCCTGATGGCAAAGGGTCGTGCCGGGTTCCATGGGCCTTACGGGCTGGGCATCAACCAGTTGCTGCGCGGGATGGGCGGTCCCGAATACATCGCCTCGTTCCTGACCGGATTCAACGGTGAGGAAACCGAACAGGGCGGCGCGCTGTTCTACTACAACACCGCCTCGGGCACCTATGTGGCCATGCCCAGCGTGCTTTTCGATGGCCTTGTCGAGTATTCGGACGGTACCGCCGCGACCGAGGCGCAGATGGCACAGGACGTCGCGGCCTTCCTGATGTGGGCGGCCGAACCCAGCCTGACCGAGCGCAAGAAATGGGGCTTCCTTGGCGTCATCTTCCTGACGATGCTGGCCTCGCTTCTGTATCTGACCAACAAGCGCCTCTGGGCACCGATAAAATCGGCAGCCAAGAACAGCTGATTGCCGTCACAGAACCGTGAAACGCGCCCCTCGGGGCGCGTTTTGCATTGCGCAGGGGTGGAAACCGGTCAGCCCTGACTTTAGCCTGACCCAAGGCCACGAGGGAGACCCCGCATGCCCCGCATGTTTGCACCGATTCTCGCAATGCTCGCAGTATGGGGCAACGCCCTGCCCGTGTCCGCGCAATGGGTGGCCGTTGGGCGCTGGGGCAGCGAAAGCAGCTTCCGCTTTGTCGCGCCGGGCACCTGGATGGCGCTGGACACCGGCCCCAGCGGTTTTGAAATCAGCGCCGAGGGTGACAACCATGTCGGCCGACTGACCTTCTGGTGTCGACCGGACATGCAGGGGGGCGGGCTGTTGCTCACTCAATACCTCGGGCCCAACCTGCGCCAGACCCTGCGCGACCCCGGCTTGGTCGAGTCTGAAACCGTCACCTTCATCGTGGGGGAGCGGCGGTTTGACTTCGCGCTCGACCTGATCGAATGGGAACGCACCTGGAGCGCGCAGGATGTGCTGACCCGCAAGGTCCTGGATGCCTTCGCGCGCGCGAACCGGCTGGAATTGCGAAACGCGGGCGAGGACATCGTGACGAGTTTCCGCATGAACGGCTCGAGCGCCGCTTTGAGCGCGATGCGGCGGCGCTGCGGAATCTGATGCCACCGCGCGCCGACGCGGTGCCCCGTGAACGCGCGGCCTAGGCCCGGGGCGAGCCCAGATATGCGGCCAGTGCAGGAGGGGGATCGGACAACAGCGCCCGGGTAGGCGCGGGGGGCGAAGCGCGCCCCTCGGCCACCACGAGGACCATGTCGCACAGGTGGCGGGCGTCAGCGGGGTCATGCGTCACCATCAGCACGGTCGCGCCGTTCTGCGCCGCGATCTGGCCCACGAGGTCCAGCATCTGCGCCTTCAGCGCCGGACCAAGCGCGGCAAAAGGTTCGTCCAGCAGGATCAAGGGCCGCGCGCGCAGGAGCACCCGCGCCAACCCCGCCCGCCCGATCTGCCCGCCCGAAAG
>CALEZJ010000399.1 GCA_937927885.1 uncultured Paracoccaceae bacterium
GGTGGGCGAACTGGTCGACCTCTACAACCGCGAAACCGGCCTGCATCTGGCCGCCGAGGTTGTGGGATTTGTCGGTCGCGAGGCTCTGCTGTCACCGATTGGCGACACGCAGGGTGTCTCGCCGATGACTGAAGTGGTGCCCACGGGCCGAGTTCAGTCGGTAGCGGTTGGGTCGGGGCTGCGCGGACGGGTGCTGGACGGGTTTGGGAACTTCATCGACGGTCTGGACCGCCCCTTTGTTCCCGAGGCGCGCTATCCCGTCTATCAGGCGCCACCTGACCCGATGACGCGACGGATCATCACCGAACCGCTGTCTCTGGGGGTGCGCGCTCTGGACGGGTTGCTGACCTGCGGCGAGGGCCAACGGATGGGTATCTTCGCTGCCGCCGGCGGCGGGAAATCCACCCTGCTGGCAATGCTGGTCAAGGGCGCGGATGTGGACATCACCGTTCTGGCCCTAATAGGCGAGCGCGGCCGCGAGGTGCGCGAGTTCATCGAGCATGATCTGGGCCCCGAAGGCATGGCGAAATCGGTGATCGTCGTCGCTACCTCGGACAAATCCTCGATGGAGCGGGCCAAGGCAGCCTCGGTTGCAACCTCGATTGCCGAGTATTTCCGCGATCAGGGCAAGAAGGTGCTGTTCCTGATGGATTCGGTTACCCGCTTTGCCCGCGCGCAGCGCGAAATCGGACTGGCGGCAGGCGAACCGCCGACCCGGCGCGGCTTTCCACCCTCGGTGTTTGCCACCCTGCCCAAGTTGATGGAACGGGTGGGCATGAATGACAAGGGCTCGATCACCGCGCTTTATACCGTTCTGGTCGAAGGCGACGACATGAACGAGCCGGTCGCGGATGAAACGCGTTCGATCCTCGATGGCCACATCATCCTGTCACGCAAGCTGGGGGCTCAGAACCACTACCCGGCAATCGACATTCTGGCCTCGAAAAGCCGGGTGATGGACAAGGTGGTGACGCCGGAACACCGCGCCATGGCGGGCAAGGTCAACGAATGGATGGCGCTCTATGCCGAGGTGGAGTTGCTGGTGAAGATCGGCGAATACCAGAAAGGCAGCGACCCGCGATCGGATCAGGCGATTGCGAAACAGGATGCGATCCGGGACTTTCTGCGACAATCGACCCGCAACCTGGAAAGCTATGACACAACGCTGAAAAAGCTGGCGGAGCTGACGCGATGATGGCGCAATTCCGCATGCTGCAAAAGGTCAAGCGCCTGCGCGAGGACAAGGCCTTGCGCGCGCTGGAAAAGGCCCGCGCCGCGCTGCGCGAGGCCGAGGCGAGGCGCGATGCGCTGGACGCCGAACTGACCGAAAGCACCGCGACCATGCCCGCGCGCGAACGCGCGATCTTTACCCAGTTCCTGAAAACCGTGGTCGGGTTGGACCGTATCGACGCCGCCAATGGCGCGGTGCTGGACCTGCGCGCACAGCACCAGGCACTGGCCGACCGCCTGGACCGCGCCCGGGACGCGGTTCGGCGCGCGGAACAGAAACTTGTGCAGGCGCGGCAGGAATTGCGCCAGCGTCAGCAGGATACCGAAAAGATCGACAGCGTCGCCAACGAAGTGCGCGAAGAGATCGAAACCGCCGCGGTTGCACGCGAAGAGGTCGAGATCGAGGACCTTTTCAGCCGCCCGCGCGGGCTGGCGAGCACCTTGGGGGCAACGGCATGAGCATTCCCGCCGACCGCCCTACCGGAATGCCGTTGGACCGTCACGCGGGGGATACCGCGATGGGCACCGGCGCGCGCCAGTCGCAGGGGCGTGGCGCGCAAACCCCGAAGCCACAGGTCGAGGAGGTCGCGCGCTTTGATGCCCTGATGGGTACGATGGCACCCGCAC
>CALEZJ010000400.1 GCA_937927885.1 uncultured Paracoccaceae bacterium
CGGCGCTTTCGCACCCGCCAGGGCGGGCGCCGGCCTCTGATGGGCTTGGGGACGCGGTTTTGCGGAACCGGGATCGCGACGGGCGGGGAAACGCGATGCGTTTCCGGTTCCGCCCGGATGGGGCGTGGATTGGGGCGGGCAAAGGCAGGTCTTCAGCGCCCTCCCCCTCGATTGACCCCTCAGCGTTTCTCGAGCCAGTAGCTGACCTGCAGGCAGCGGCGCAGGGCGGGGGGGGGCCAGTCGCGCTCCATGTCGGCGGCGAACCAGCGATCGCCCAATCGCCGCCCCAGCGCAGGCGACAGCAGGGCCAGCGGCATCGCCCATTTCGCCGCGCCGTAGATCCCAAGGCTGTCGCGCGTGCGAAACCGGGATTCGATCTGCGCAAGAGCCTGATGGTCAAAGGGAAATTCCCAGTCTCGGTCGGTCTGGAACGGCCGGTAGAGCCCCCGCACCAGACGCATCGGCGCCCAGGTCGCCACCGGGTCCAGCGTGACCAATTGCCCGCCGGGGGCCAGTTTCGCCTCGATCCGCTCCAGCACCGGGTCGAGGAATTCGAAATGGTGCAGCACCGATTTGGCATAGATCAGGTCGAACCCGCCCTGCTGCCAGCCATCGTCCAGAAAATCCCCCGCCACCAGCCGCGCCCGTCCGGCCCGGCCCAGTTGCTTGCGCAGGCGCCGCTTCAGCGTGGCGATGCTCTGCGCGCTCAGGTCCAGCGCGTGGTATTCGCCCGCCGTCTCGGCCAGCCAGCGGCTGAGCCGCGTGCCCCTTCCGCAGCCCAGTTCCAGCACCTTCCTGCCCGCGAGATCCCCCATCCACTGGCGGTGGCGGTCAAGGATGCGGTCCTGCTGGGCCGGGCCTATGGCGCCCAGCGCCCGCCCGCGCAACCGACGCCAGAGGTTGGTGGCCAGCCCGTTCGCCCCGGACGGATGCGCGCCATCGGCCTGGTCGTAATAGCGCGCCTGCCCGGTGTTGACCTGCCGCATGCGCCGCAGCGGGTCGGTGGGGAAATCTGACATGGGTGCAACCGTTACCGCGACACTGGGGTGGCGTCTTTTCGCCACGGACCCGCGTCGAGTATGGGCCTTGTCCGGCACCGATTTCAACCCTGAGTGCAGGGGGATCGGCTGAAAGCCACCGGTGCGGGAACCTTGGGGTTGCGGGCGGCCCGAGATTGCGTGCAACCCGGGGGACACGCTTTGGCCACTTCCGCTCACGCTTGCGCCATCGCCCCTTGACGGCGCGCCCCCGGGCGGGCGAGGTCTGGCGGCGTTGCCCCAGTTCCAGGACCGTTCCATGACCCCGACCCGCCTCAGGATTGCCCTTTGCACCCTCGCCGCGCTGGCCCTGACGGCCTGCGACGTGTCCGGCCGCGCGCCCGAGGAGGGGCAGTTCCTCGAACGGCTGCCCGAGGGGCTGGCCGAGGCGGCGGCCCCGGGGCAGAACATGGCACGGGTGATCATCGCGCCCGAGGACGGCTGCTACTGGTACGAGCATGTCGGGCCGGTGGAAACCACCTTCCTGCCGCTGCGCACCCCGCGCGGCAACCCGCTGTGCTCGCGCTAACTGGCCCGGGCGCCCCGTAGGGTGGGGTTTCACCCCACCCTGTCAGCCCGCTTCGGTCACCGTCTGCTCGGCCGGATAGAGATGGGCCGTCGCCCCGGTCTGGACCTGTTCGTAAAGGTCGATGATATGCGCCATCACCATGCGCACGCAGCCTGACGAGGCGCGGTGCCCCACGGTCACCGGCTGCGGCGTGCCGTGGATGCGCAGATAGGTGTCGCGCGACCCGGCATAGAGATAGAGCGCCCGCGCGCCCAGCGGGTTGGTCGGTCCGCCCGGCTGGCCGTTCGCCCATTCGGCGTATTCCGGGTTGCGCGCGATCATCGTCGCGGTCGGGGTCCAGCCCGGCCAGCGCGCCTTGCGGCCGATGGTGAAGGTGCCGGGGATATAGAGGTCGCCGCGCCCGATCGCCACGCCATAGCGCATCGCCGAGGCGCCGTCGGGCTGGATGTGATAGAGATAGCGCGCCACCGCATCCACATGCACGTCGCCCGGCCTGAGCGGCCGGTTGGTCTGCACGAGGCGTGGCAGGAAGCGCGGATGCAGGCCCCAGGGATTGGTGGTGGCCGGATCATAGCCCGCCGGGGTCACCAGGGCATCCCATTCCGCCCATTGCGATTGCTGGGCGCGGGCGGGTCCGGGCAGCGCCGGGGCGCAAAAGAGGGCGGTTCCGGTGGCAAGAAAATGGCGTCTGGTCAGCATGAACGGAAATCCGGGGCAAGGTCGACCGCCCTTCATAACCGCATCACCCGGCGGCTGGCAAAGGGGCTTTGACGCCCGAGGGGTCACAGCGTCGTCAAGGCCGCGTGACTGTTGCCTCAATGCGCCACGGGCCGGTCCATCGCCCGGCTGAGCAGGATCACCGGGATGATCCCCAGCGCCACCAGCGCGAGGGCCGAGGTCGAGGCCTCGTCAAGCCGCCCGTCCGAGGCCAGCCGATGCGCCCGGATCGCCAGCGTATCCAGATTGAAGGGCCGCACGATCAGCGTTGCGGGCAATTCCTTCATCACATCGGCAAAGATGAAGATCGCCGCCGACAGGAGCCCCCCACGCAGCAGCGGGAAATGCACCCCCGCCAGCGCGCGCCCCGGCCCCCAGCCAAGGCCGCGCGCCGCGTCGTCGAGGCTGGGCGGGATGCGTTGCAGCGACGCGTCCAGCGTGTTCAGGCTGATGGTCAGGAATCGCACCGCATAGGCAAAGATCAGTCCGACATAGCTGCCGGTCAGCAAGAGCCCGGTCGAGACGCCGAAACTGGCGCGCATCCAGCCATCGAGCGAGCGATCCGCCCAGCCCAGCGGCAGCAGCACTCCGACCGCGATCACCGCGCCCGGCATCGCATAGCCGATCCCGGCCAGCCCCAGCGCCACGCGCACCATCGGGCCGCCGTCCATCCGGCGCGCATAGGCCAGCACCAGCCCCAGCACCAGCAGCACCAGCACCGCGAGCCCGGCCAGCATGACGCTGTTGGCGGCAAAGGCGAGGAACCGGGGGCCCCACATGGCATCGCCGTAGAACAGCGCGCGGCGGCCAAGATCCAGCACCGGCCAGAGGAACCCGACCCCGATCGGCACCGTACACAGCCCGATCACCACCGCCGCCCGCCAGCCGGTCAGGCGCTGGCGCGCCGCGGCCGAGCGTTCGACCGGGTCGCCGACATAGCGCCGCGACCCGCGCAGCAGCCGTTCGAGCACCAGCGCCAGCCCGACCATGCCGATCAGGAGCGCCGCCAGTTGCGCCGCCGCCACCGGCTCGCCGCGCGCAAACCAGGTGCGGAAGATGCCGGTGGTCAGCGTCTGCACCCCCAGATGCGACACCGTGCCGTAATCGGCCAGCGTCTCCATCGCCACGAAGGCCCCGCCCGCGACGATCCCGGGCCGCGCCATCGGCAGCGCCACGCGAAAGAAGGCCGCGCGCGGCGTGTGGCCCAGCGCCCGCGCGGCCTCGATCAGGTGCAGGGACTGCGTGGCAAAGGCGGCGCGCGCCAAGAGGTAGATGTAGGGATAAAGGACGAAGCCCAGCAGCACCGCCGCCCCCGGAAGCGAGGCGATCTGCGGGAACCAGTAATCGCCGCGCCCCCAGCCGAACATCTGCCGCAGCGTCGACTGCACCGGCCCGGCATAGGCCAGCCAGTCGTAATAGACATAGGCGATGACATAGCCTGGCACCGTCATCGGCAGCATCAGCGCCCATTGCAGCACGCCGCGCCCGGCAAAGTCGAACCCCGCCACCAGCCAGCCCGCGCCCACCCCGATCGCCAGCGCCAGCGCCACGGTCAGCGTGACCAGCAGCAGCGAGTTGCTGAGGTAAAGCGGCAGGACGGTGCGCGCCAGATGCTGCCATGCCCCGCCCGAGGGGACCAGAACCTGGCTGAGCACCGCGAGGATCGGCAGCGCGATCAGCGCGGCGATGGCCACGGCCGCCAGCGACCAGCCGCCGGGCAGGCGGCGAAGGCGGCGGGCGGTCGGGGTTCGGGTCATGCTGGCCATGCGGCCTCCTTTGGTGCCCCCCCTGCCCTAGCCGATCCGCCCGGGCCTGTAAAGTTCACCCATCATTTCTGTCGGATTTCTATTCCGATTCTTCTTGTCAGGTAATTCGTGTCACGGTATGAGGTGGGCGGAACGGGGCCGACACCCCGTCAGACCGCCGACCCGGACCCCGCTTTCGTGCGGCAGGCAGGCCCATCAAGACCGGAGTTCCAGATGCTGCGCTTTACCACCGCCCTCCCCCTGACCCTTGCCACCGCGCTTCCGGCGCGGGCGCAGGAGGTAAACGTCTATTCGGCCCGCCAC
>CALEZJ010000401.1 GCA_937927885.1 uncultured Paracoccaceae bacterium
AAATATCCTCAGGGGGGTGAGCGCGCCAGCGCGAGGGGGGCAGAATGCCCCCCTTGCCCGGCCTATCCCTTGAGTGCGGCGATATCCACCGGAGCACCAACGGCCCGGGTCTCGGCTTCGCGGGCGATGCGCTTGATCATGCCCGAAAGCGCCTTGCCCGCGCCGATCTCCCAGAAACTGGTCACGCCCTGCGCCGCCATCCACATCACCGACTCGCGCCAGCGCACCGAGCCCGTCACCTGCTGCACCAGCAGATCCCGGATCAGGGCCGGATCGCTGACCGCCTCGGCGCGCACATTGGCCACCAGCGGCACGGCGGGGGCGGTGATCGTCACCCCGGCCAGCGCCTCGCGCATCGCTTCGGCCGCGGGTTGCATCAGCGCGCAGTGGAAAGGCGCGGAGACCGGCAGCAGGATCGCGCGCTTGGCGCCGCGCGCCTTGGCAAGATCCAGCGCGCGCTCGACCGCGCCCTTGTGCCCGGACACCACCACCTGTGCCGGGTCGTTGTCATTGGCGGCCTGACAGATTTCGCCCTGCGCTGCCTCGGTGGCGACCTCGGCAGCGGCGGCAAAGTCGAGACCGAGAAGCGCCGCCATGGCCCCCACCCCGACCGGCACCGCCGATTGCATCGCGCGGCCCCGGATGCGCAGCAACCGCGCGGTATCCGCCACGCTGATCGCCCCGGCGGCGGCCAGCGCGGAATATTCGCCAAGGGAATGCCCGGCGACAAAGGCCGCATCGCCCAGCCCGAAGCCTTCGGACTCAAGCGCGCGAATCGCCGCCAGCGAGGTGGCCATCAACGCAGGCTGGGCATTCGCCGTCAGGGTCAGGGTCTCGATGTCGCCGTCCCAGATCAGCGCCGACAGCTTTTCGCCCAAAGCCTCGTCCACCGCGTCAAAGACCGCCTTTGCGGCGGGATAGGCAGCGGCCAGATCGCGGCCCATGCCGATGGTCTGGGCCCCCTGTCCGGGGAAAACGAAGGCGCGGGTCATGGAAGTCTCCTGCAGGTCGAACCGCCCCGTTCCTAGCGTGCTTTCACGCCCCGGCCAACGGGAAAGCCGCGCTGGACGGCACATGCAGGTAATCGCGCGTCAGCGGCACCGCCGCCTGATCGCGGGCCAACTGGATCTGGAACACGCATTGCCCGGCGTGGCGGAACACCTGTTCCGAGGCCGCCAGATAGAATTTCCACATCCGCACGAAGCGTTCGTCATAAAGCGCCGCGGCCTGATCGCGCCGGGCCATGAAGCGGTCATGCCAGTGGCGCAGCGTCATCGCGTAATGGAGCCGCCAGATCTCGACATCCGTCTGCACCAGTCCCGACCGTTCGATCGCTGCCATGGTCTCGGACAAGGCCGGGATATAGCCGCCGGGAAAGATGTATTTGGCGATCCAGGGATTGGTCGAACCGGGCGGGGCCGCGCGGCCGATGGTGTGGATCAGCGCAACGCCGTCGGCGGTCAGCAGGTCGCGCACCTTGCGAAAATAGGTCAGGTACTGTGGCACGCCGACATGTTCGAACATGCCGACCGAAACAACCCGGTCGAACCGCCCCTGCACCGCGCGGTAGTCCGTCAGGTCAAAGCGCACCTGTCCGGCCAGCCCTGCCGCCTCGGCGCGGGTGCGGGCCATGGCCAGTTGCTCGCTGCTCAGCGTGACCCCCAGCACCTCGACACCGAAATCGCGCGCCAAGGTCAGTGCCATCCCCCCCCAGCCGCAGCCGATGTCCAGCACCTTCATCCCCGGCTTCAGGCACAGTTTGGCGGCGATATGGGCCTTTTTCTGCGCCTGCGCCTGCTCCAGCGTGTCGGCGGGGTCCTTGAAATAGGCGCAGGAATACTGCCTGTCGGCATCCAGAAAGAGGTCATAGAGCCCCCCGGACAGGTCATAGTGATGCGCCACATTGCGCCGCGCGCGTGTGGCCGGGTTGCGCTGGCTGATCCAGCGGAACCGGTCGCGCACCCACCACATCGCCGCATTCAGCCGCGAGTCATGCCCCGCAGCGATGTTGCGCAGCGCCAGTTCCAGCAGGCCGTGCAGATCGTCGCCCTCGATGGTCAGGCGGGCGTCGGTATAGGCCTCGCCCAGTTCCAGATGCGGATTCAGCGCCAGACGTCGCAGGGTGCCGGTGTCGGTGATCGCAAGGGCGACACGGGGACCCGGGCCTCCCGGGCCGTGGGCGCGCCGCGTCCCGTCGGGAAAGGTAACCTCCAGTGATCCAACCTGGATCAGCCGCGCCAGATAGGCGCTCAGCAAACGGCCCCACATCGTCAACCCTCCTCAAGGCGAACGGCGGTCTTGAAACCCGTCGCGTGCAAGAATAACGGCACGGAAGGATGCGTCAATCACCCTGCCCATTTCCCTTGCGTCCATTTCCCTTGCACGCGGGGCCAATCCCGCTATAAGGCCGCATCCTGCTGTAATCCACGAATCCGGCGCAGCCTCTCGTGGGCGGGCACAGCAGGTCATACGCCCGCCTTGTGAAATGCGCCCTGAAAAGAACTGGAGTTCGCATGTCTCTCTACGAGCATGTCATGATTGCGCGTCAGGATCTGTCCAACGCGCAGGCTGAAGGGCTGATCGAGCACTTCACCGCCGTGATTTCCGACAATGGCGGCAAGGTCGTCGGCACCGAATACTGGGGTGTCAAGACGATGGCCTACAAGATCAACAAGAACCGCAAGGGCCACTACCTGTACCTGCGCACCGACGCCCCGTCGGCTGCCGTGCAGGAAATGGAGCGTCTGGCCCGCCTGCATGACGACGTCATGCGCGTGCTGTCGATCAAGCTCGACGCGCACGAGGAAGGCCCCTCGGTCCAGATGCAGAAGCGTGACGAGCGCAGCGAACGTGGCGACCGCCCCGAGCGTGGCGACCGTCCCGAGCGCACCGAGCGTTTCGACCGTGGTGACCGCGCCGAGCGCGGCGACCGTCCGCGTCGTTGATCAGGCATCAGGAGTAAGCCACCATGGCCACCAAACCGTTTTTCCGCCGCCGCAAGGTCTGCCCCTTCTCGGGCGACAACGCCCCCGCCATCGACTACAAGGACGTGCGTCTGCTGCAGCGTTACATTTCCGAGCGCGGCAAGATCGTGCCCGCCCGTATCACCGCCGTCTCGGCCAAGAAGCAGCGCGAACTGGCCAAGGCCATCAAGCGCGCCCGCTTCCTGGCCCTGCTGCCCTATGCCGTGAAGTGAGGACCCCGCCATGCAAGTGATTCTGCTGGAACGTGTGGCCAAGCTGGGCCAGATGGGCGACGTCGTGAAGGTCAAGGACGGGTTCGCCCGCAACTTCCTGCTGCCGCAGGGCAAGGCGCTCCGCGCGACCGATGCCAACAAGGCCGCGTTCGAGACGCAAAAGGCCCAGATCGAGGCGCGCAACCTCGAATCGCGCGCCGAGGCGCAGAAACTGGCCGAGAAGCTGGACGGCAGCCGCTATGTCGTCATCCGCTCGGCGTCGGATTCGGGCGCGCTCTATGGCTCGGTCACCCCGCGTGACATCGCCGACGCGGCGACCGCCGAAGGCTTTACGCTGGACCGCCGCCAGATCGTGCTGAACGCGCCGATCAAGACGCTGGGCATCCACGCCCTGACCGTCGTGCTGCACCCCGAGGTCAGCGCCAAGGTCAGCGTGAACGTCGCCCGCTCGCCCGAAGAGGCCGAGCTGCAGGCGTCGGGCAAGTCGATCCAGGAACTGGCCGCCGAGGCCGAAGCCGCCGCCGAGTTCGAGATTTCGGAGCTGTTCGACGACATCGGCAGCGCCGCGGGCGACGACGACAACTGATCCTGCGACATTCTGTTGCATGGGGCGCGCATCGGGACCGGTGCGCGCCCTGTTTTGTTGGCTTTCTCTTGCCGAAAGCTGCGGCGAGGCCTATGTGTTGGCATAGATCGCGTTTCTTGAATTCATTGCCGGAGCCCAAGATGGCCGCCCCCCTTTCGCACACCCCGCCCGCCAATTCGCTGAGCCGCCCGCTGAGCCAACCCGCTGACTGCGCGTTGCGCCCGGTCGATGACATGGTCGTGCAGGCGCAGGCCGCCGCCGCGTTCCTGAAGGCGCTGGCGCATGAAGGGCGGCTGTTGATCCTGTGCTACCTTTCGTCGGGTGAAAAGTCGGTGACCGAACTGGAATCCCTGCTGGGGTCGCGGCAGGCGGCGGTCAGCCAGCAACTGGCGCGTCTCAGGATGGAGGGGCTGGTCACCTGCAGCCGCGAAGGCAAGGCGATCTATTACGCCCTGGGCGATCCGCGCGCGGCCCAGACCATCGCGCTGATGTACGACCTCTTTTGCAGCCAGACGCCTGCGCCAGCGGTCTGAGATCGGGCTCACCCCCGCTGCGGTGCGAAACCGGCCCCGAATCCCCTTGCCTTGGGCGCCCCGTCGGGCAATTTTGACCTGTTGATCAACCGCCCCCGCCAGAGGGGCCAACAGGGAGTCCGCGACCGCATGTCTGACCGTATCGACACCTTTCGCCGCCTGACCACCGGGGCGCTGGCCGCGCTGGCGCTGGGGATTGGCGCCGCGCAGGCGCAGGAAACCGGCACGCCCGACGATGCGCGCCTGATCAATCCCGGATTTCTGACCGTCGGAACCTCGGACCCGGTCTATCCGCCGTGGATGCTGAACGACTCGCCCGAAAGCGGCGAAGGGTTCGAGAACGCGCTGGTCTATGCCCTGGCCGAGGAGATGGGTTTTGCCCGCGAGCAGGTGCAGTGGGTCCGCCTGACGTTCGAGCAGATCATCGCGCCGGGCGACAAGCCGTTTGATTTCGCCATCAACCAGGTCTCGGTCACGCCGGCGCGGGCCGAGGTGGTGGGCTTTTCCCAGGTCTATTACCAGTCCGACAAGGCCGTGATCGCGCTGCCCGGCTCGCCCGTCATCGGTGCGGCCAGCTTTGCCGACCTGCGCGGCGCGCGCTGGGGCGCGGCGATCGGCACCACCGATCTGGCCTATCTGGAAAACGTCCTGGGGGCCACGGATGTGGCGGTCTATGACGATCAGGTCGGGGTCTTCCAGGCGATGCAGGCCGGGCAGATCGACGCCACCGTCGCCGCCCTGCCGACCGCGCTCTTTGCCACGGCGGTGCAGATCCCCGAGGCGTCGATCGTCGCCATCCTGCCCCCCGATGCCGGGGATTCGGGCCATGGACTGCTGTTCCAGCATGGCAACCCGCTGATCGAATGGGTCGATGCCGCGCTGGGTCGCCTGATCGAGGCCGGAACGGTGCAAGAGATGGTGACCACCTGGCTGGTGGCCGATCCGACCTTGCCGATCATCAGCGAATGATCCCTGAGCAACCGACGACGCCCCCGCCGCCCCCAAAGCGGCGGGGGTTCGACTGGCGCACCGCACTGGTGCCAGGCCTGATCGGCGGCGGCAGCATTGTCGTGGTGTTCGGCGTCCTGGGCTGGCTGGTGGCGACAAATGACAACTGGCCCCGCATCCGGGCCCAGTTCTTCAACCCGGATCACATGCTGGCGGCCTTGCCCCGTGTCGCCTGGGGGTTTCTGACCAACATGCAGGTCTGGCTGATCGCCATGGCCTGCATCGGGGTCTGGGCGCTGGTGCTGGCCGTGGTGCGCAGCCTGCGGGGGGCATGGTTCGCACCGTTCCGGCTGATGGTGATGCTGTATATCGACATCTTCCGTGGCCTGCCCGCGCTCTTGCTGGTGATCCTGTTCGGATTTGGCATCCCGGCGCTGCGCATCCCGGGCCTGCCCAATTCAGGCCTGTTCTGGGGCGGGGTGGCCATGGTTCTGTGCTATTCGGCCTATGTATGCGAGATCTATCGTTCGGGGATCGATTCCGTCCACGAAGGCCAGCGTGCGGCGGCGCGGGCGCTGGGGTTGAGCGAATGGCAGATCATGGTCTACGCGATCCTGCCGCAGGCTTTGCGCAACGTGCTGCCCTCGCTGATGAACATCATCGTGGCCCTGCAAAAGGACGTGGCGCTGCTCAGCGTGATCGGCGTGCGCGACGCGGTGCGCGAGGCGCAGATCTACACCGCAAACACCTTCAACTATTCCTCGCTGGTGGTGGCGGCGGGGTTGTTCCTGCTGGCAACGATCCCGATGGCGCGGCTGGCCGACTGGGTCACGGCACGCGACCGCGCGCGGCGGTTGCAACAGGCGGGATGAGATGACGCAGCCCAGAATCGCCTCCGGCGTCGCCCCCAGAATCGCCATCGAGGGACTGACCAAGTATTTCGGCAACCATCTGGTGTTGGACCGGGTCAACCTGCGCGTGGCACCGCACGAGGTCGTGTGCCTCATCGGGGCCTCGGGCAGCGGGAAATCGACGCTGTTGCGCTGCATCAACCGCCTGATCGAGCCCGATTACGGCAAGGTTCTGCTGGACGGGGTGCCGGTCGAGGACCCGTCGTTCGGCAAGACCGGGTTGCAGCGCCGGGTGGGGATCGTGTTTCAGTCCTACAACCTGTTCCCGCACAGGAATGTGCTGGGAAACATCACGCTGGCGCCGATCCGCGTACATGGTCTGACCCGGGCCGAGGCCGAAGCGCGCGCGCACGAGGTGCTGGCGATGCTGGGGATGGAGCGCTTTGCCCGGGCCTACCCCGAGCAACTCTCGGGCGGGCAGCAGCAGCGCGTGGCCCTGGCGCGGGCGCTGGCGGGAGGGCCGGATGTGCTGCTCTTGGACGAGGTGACGGCGGCGCTGGACCCGGAACTGGTGGGCGAGGTGATGGCCGCGATCAAGGCGCAGAAGGACCGTGGCATGACGATGGTGATCGTCACGCACGAGATGGGCTTTGCACGGGGTCTGGCGGACAGGGTGTGCTTTCTGGACGGCGGGCGCATTGTCGAGGAAGCCCCGCCCGAAGCCCTGTTCACCGCCCCTGAGCATCCGCGCACGCAGGCGTTCCTGAGCCGGTTGATCGAGGGGGGGCGGCTGTGACGCGGGGCGCCGGGGGAGAGGGCGCTCCGAAAGTGAGTATTTGGGGCAAGATGAAGGGGGGCGGATTTTGGCGGACTTGCCGATTGCGCTGATTGGCGCAGGTCCGATGGGGCTGGCCTGCGCCAAGGTGTTGGGCGAGCAGGGAATCGCCTTCCAGGGATTCGAGCTGCATTCGGATGTGGGCGGGCTTTGGGATATCGAGGGGCCGCGGTCCACGATGTACGAGACCGCACATCTGATCTCGTCGAAGACCAAGACCCAGTTCGCGGATTTTCCGATGGACGAGGCGGTGGCGGATTATCCGTCGCACCGCGTGATGCGCGACTATTTCCGCGCCTTTGCGGATCGGTTCGATCTGCGGCGGCATTTCCGGTTCGGGGCCGAAGTTCTGCGCTGCGAGCCATTGGCCGAGGGCTGGCGTGTGATCTGGCGCGAGGGAGGCACCGAGCACGAGGGGCGGTTCTGTGGGGTAATGATCGCCAATGGCACCCTGAGCGAGCCCAATCAGCCGCAGTTTCCGGGCGAGTTCGCGGGCGAGGTGATCCATTCGGCGCAGTATCGCCACCCCGACCAGTTGCGCGGCAAGCGTGTGCTGGTGGTGGGGGGCGGCAATTCGGGCTGCGACATCGTGGTGGATGCCGTGCATCATGCGGCCTGCGCCGATCTGTCGCTGCGCCGGGGCTATCATTTCGTGCCGAAATACATCTTTGGTCGGCCGGCCGACACGATCGGCGGCGCGATCCGGTTGCCGATGTGGCTGAAGCGCCGGGTCGACGGAATGATCCTTCGCTGGTTCACGGGTGATCCGCAAAGGGTGGGCTTTCCGGCGCCGGATCATGCGCTCTATCAAAGCCATCCGGTGGTCAATTCGCTGGCGATCTTTCACGCGGGCCATGGCGACATCCGGATCCGGCCCGATGTGGCGCGGCTGGAGGGCGCGGATGTCGTGTTCACCGATGGCAGCCGGGCGTCCTATGACCTGATCATCGCCGCCACCGGCTACAAGCTGCATTATCCCTTTATCGACAAGGGCTTGCTGAACTGGCAGGGCGCCGCGCCGCATCTGTTCCTGAACTGCCTGCATCCCCAGCGCGACGATCTCTTCGTGATGGGGATGGTCGAGGCTACCGGTCTGGGCTGGCAGGGGCGCCATGCGCAGGCCGAGATGGTGGCGCGTTATATCAAGGGCTTGCGCACCGGTCATCCGGCGGCGGCGGCGCTGCGGGCCGAGAAGGCGGCGGGCTTTCAGCGTGTGACCGGCGGGATGGATTATGTCGACCTGCCGCGCATGGCCTATTATGTCGAGCGGTCTGCCTACATGCGGGAAATCGACAGACGGATCAAGGCGTTGGGGGACCAGAATGGACGGAATTGACGGCGTCGTGCTGAATTTCAGCCCCGGGTCGCTGATGCTGCTGAACGCGATTCTGGCGGTGGTGATGTTCTCGATCGCGCTGGACCTGAGCCCGGCGCAATTCCGCGCCCTGGCCCGGGCGCCGCGGCCGGTCATCGCGGGGTTCCTGTCGCAATTCCTCGCCCTGCCCGCGGCGACCTACCTTCTGGTGCTGGCCCTTGAACCGCGTCCGTCGATCGCGCTGGGTCTGATGCTGGTGGCCGCCTGTCCGGGTGGGAACATCAGCAATTTCCTGACCCATCGCGCAGGCGGAAACACGGCGCTGAGTGTCAGCCTGACCGCGCTGGCCACTCTGGGCGCCGTGGTGCTGACGCCCCTGAACATCGCGCTGTGGGGCGGGCTTTATGCGCCGACGCGGGCAATCCTGCAGGCGACCGCGATTGATCCGGTTCAGGTGCTGGTGACGGTGGTGGTTCTGCTGGCGGTGCCGCTGGCCCTGGGCATGATGCTGAACGCACGGAATCCGGGGGTGGCGGCGCGCATCCGCCGTCCTTTGCAAACGCTGTCGATGGTGATCTTCGTCGCCTTCATCGTGGCGGCGCTGGCGGCGAACTGGGGGTATTTCCTGGACCTGGCGGGGCTGGTGGCGGGGCTGGTCATCGCGCATAACGCGCTGGCGCTGGCGCTGGGGTTCGGCGTGGCGACGCTGTTTTCCCTGACGTCGGCCGACCGGCGCGCGATCACCATTGAAACCGGCATCCAGAATTCGGGCCTGGGGCTGATCCTGATCTTTGCGTTTTTCGGGGGGCTTGGCGGCATGGCCGTTGTCGCGGCCTTCTGGGGCATGTGGCATGCGATCAGCGGGTTGGCGCTGGCGCTGGTCTGGGGGCGGAGGCCGACATGAGGGTTCTGGTTACCGGGGCGGCGGGCAATGTGGGGCGCGCGCTGCTGGCCGGGCTTTCGGGCCACGAGGTCATGGCCACCGATGTGGCACCAGG
>CALEZJ010000402.1 GCA_937927885.1 uncultured Paracoccaceae bacterium
GTTCAGGTTCTTGGGGGTGGGGGTCATCAGCGTGTCATAGATCAGCCCGACGATCGGCAGGCGGCGGTGAAGCCACTTTTCGGCGCCGGTCTTGGGCTCGTAATGGTCGTGGGGAATACCCGACATGCCGTCTCTCCCTTAGCCGAGCTGGATGGTGTTGGCGTCGACGAAGCGGACGACCGGGATATGCAGGTTCTGCGGCGCAGGCCCGCGGCGGATGCGGCCCGAGGTGTCATAGTGCGAGCCATGGCAGGGGCAGAACCAGCCGCCAAAGTCGCCCGAGCCGTTGCCGAGCGGGACGCAGCCCAGATGGGTGCAAACGCCGGTCATCACTAGCCACTCGCCTTCTTCGTCGAGCGAGCGGTTGGTGTCCGACGCGTCCGAGTTCGGCTTGTTGGGGTTCTGCGAGGCAGCGTCCATCAGATCGCCCAGCGCGACAGCACGGGCATCAGCGATTTCCTCGGGTGTGCGGCGGCGGATGAACACCGGCTTGCCGAGGAAATTCACGGTCAGTTGGGTACCGACCGCAACACCGCTGACATCGACAAAGATCGACGAGAGGGCCTGCACATCGGCCGAAGGATTCATCTGATTGACCAGCGGCCAGACGGCGGCGCCGGTTGCCACGACGCCCGCCCCTGCGGTCGCGTAGTACAGAAAATCCCGGCGAGTGCCTGCGTTGTCTTCTGCGTGGGACACGAGCATGCTCCAATTTTGACGTCTTGGGTCCGGAGGAATAGCCGGAACGAGCTGCAGTCACCTGCCGCTTCCAAGGCGGCTGTTTAACGGCGAATTGAACTTCCGTCCAGCCGCCAATGGTGGGAAAAATGCCGCAGGTGCAAGGCGGGACCGTGCGTTGGAAGGGGCTGGCACTCACGGGGCAGGCCGTCACGGCATGGCTCGTCGCAATGCTGGCAGGTCACGCTGGCTGCGCAAGCCCCAGCGCCAAGATGGCGGCAAAGCCGCCAAAGAAGAGGCCGACGCAGAGGTTGATCACCGGGGCGGCGCGCAGAAACCCTCGCGCGGCGGCCTGGGTCGAAAAAGCCAGCGCATAGAGCGCATGGATCGACGCCGCAATCGCGCAGGCGCCGAGGCAGAGCACGGCAACATCCCCCGCCCCGGCGCGCGCCACCGGAAAGACGGCGGTCATCGTCAGCCAGGTGGTCAGCGCCTTCGGGTTCATCAGCATGATGGTCATGGCTCGTGCCATGCCATCGCGCAGTCTGGCACCGCGCCGCGCGGTCGGGGATTGCGGCGGCGTTCGCCGCTGAAACCCCTGCCAACCAGCGCGCAGATACCGACTGGCGAACCATGTCAGCAATCCGACAGCCACCAGGGTCATGCCCGCCCGCGCCAGCGGAACCGCAGCCAGCAAGGCGCCGACGCCAAGGATCATTCCCAGGCACCAGCCCGTTATCGCGATGCCAGTGCCAAGCGCAGCGCCCAGCGCCGCACGCCGTCCAGAACCGATCGCCAGAGCGATGGTGTTGAGCACATTCGGTCCAGGTGTCACCACATTGAGCGCGAGAAACATCCAGGCTGCGGCAAAGTCGCTGGCAGGCAAGCTGGTCAGGGGCATGACAGGTACGTCAGGCGGGGATCGTTGCCTGCATCGAGGGGCGGCGTGAGAACTCGGCCTCCCAGGCGGCCAGCGCGGGATGCCCGGCCCGCCAGTCCCGTGCGGCAAATCGGAAATCGAGATATCCCAGCGCGCAGCCCACCGCCACCGGCCCGATGGTCAGCGGCCCGCGCAGATGCGCCAACCAGCGCGATTCGAGGGCGTTCAGGCTGCGGGCGATCTTGGCCCATTGCCCCTCGACCCAGTCGGAGGACCGCATCGCATCCGAGCGCAGCACTTCCTCATACCGCATCAGGAGTGCCGCATCGAGAATGCCGTCTGCCGTGGCCTCCAGCGTCAGGACCTCCCACAGTGCCGGGGCCGCGGGATAAAAGGCCGCCGCCTCGGGCGAGAGGCTGGCGAGATACTGGCAGATCACCCGGCTGTCATAGAGGGTGCAGCCATCGTCGCGTTCCAGCGCCGGGATCTTGCCCAGCGGGTTGGCCGCCACCGGCATCGACTGCGGGTCGACCGGTGTGCCGGTGGAAAATGACAGGCGCACCCGGTCGGTCATCCCGGTCTCGTGCAACAGAACCATGACCTTGCGCACATAGGGCGAGGTCGGTGAATGGTGCAGGGTCATCATGTGGCGGCTCCTGTCGCGGTTCCGGGCGGTATTTAACAGGTTCAGGGGCGCTGTCCAAGATGCAACGCGGACCTGTCGATGTTGCCCTTTGCCCTTGCGGTTGCGCTTGCCCGCACCCGACGGGTCGCATTAACTGCCACCATGGCCCGCACGACCCGAAAGCCCCCGCCACGCCGCCCGCTGGACCGGATCGCCACCGCGATCCGCAAGGGGCTCCGTTGGGGCGTGCTGGGCGCGCTGGGGATTGCGGCCGTGCTGGTGGCCTGGGTCGCGCTCTACCGCTTTGTCGATCCGCCGGGGGGTTATTACCAATGGACCGAGTCGCGCAGGCTGGGCGGCGTCACGCGCGTCTGGGCGGATTTCGGCTCGATTGCCCCGGTGATGGCGCGGTCCGTCGTCGCGGCCGAGGACGTCAACTTTTGCCGTCACTGGGGGTTCGATCTGGGCGCGATCCGCGAGGCGCTGGCCGCAGGCGGCACCCGGGGGGCCTCGACCATCACGCAGCAAGTGGTCAAGAACGTGTTCCTCTGGCACGGGCGCAATTTCCTGCGCAAGGCGCTCGAGGCGATGATGACCCCGCTGGTGGAACTCTTGTGGCCAAAGGAGCGCATCCTGGAGGTCTACCTGAACATTGCGGAATTCGACGAGGGGATCTTTGGCGTGGAGGCGGCGGCGCAGCGCTATTTCAGCCGCAGCGCGATGGATCTGAATGCGCGGCAGGCCTCGCTTCTGGCAGCGGTTCTGCCTGCGCCGCAGTCGCGCAACGCAGCACGCCCGACCGAGTTTCTCAATCGGCGTGCCCGGGCCATCGCGGATGGTGCCGCGACCATCGCGCGCGATGACCGCAGCGACTGTTTCGGCGGTTGAATTTCCGCCGCAGCAAGTGCAAAGGGGTAGGGTCCTCCGGAACGACCTCATGCAGACCACGCCTTCGCTGCTCTATCATGCCCCGCTGTCGCCCTTTTGCCGCAAGGTGCGACTTGTGCTGGCCGAGAAACGCCTCCCCTTTACCTTGAAGGACGAACGCTACTGGGAGGCTGGGACCGAGCTTTTGCGCATGAACCCGGCCGGCAAGGTGCCGATCCTGCGCTACGAGGGGCGGTTCCTGTCGGAAAGCCAGGCGATCTGCGAGTTTCTGGACGAGGTTCATCCCGCCCCGGCCCTGATGCCCGAAGACCCCGCCGGGCGGTTCGAAGTCCGCAGGCTTTGCGCCTGGTTCGATGACAAGTTCCACGCCGAGGTGACAGCCAACCTGCTTTATGAGCGGGTGAACAAGAAGATCATGGGGCGTGGCTATCCCGATTCCGAACGGATCAAGACCGGTTCGGCGCGGATCAAGTATCACCTGGACTATCTGGCCTGGCTTCTGGAACACCGCCGCTGGCTGGCCGGGAACACGATGACGCTGGCCGATTTTGCCGGTGCGGCGCATCTGTCCTGTCTCGACTATATCAACGATGTGGACTGGGAGCGAGCGCCTGCCGTCAAGGCCTGGTACCAGACATTGAAATCGCGTCCGGCGTTTCGCGGATTGCTGAGCGATCAGGTGCCGGGTTTTCCGCCCCCGCGGCGCTATGCCGATCTCGACTTCTGATCCTGCCTTGCGGCTGCGCCGCGCGCAGGTCGGGGGGCGCTGCCCCCCTGACCCCCTTAGGATACCTGAGGCGCAAAGATGGAGGCGCTGAAAGCCGCTCTGGTGGCGCGGGCGCTGGAGGAGGGGTTCTGCGCCATCGGCGTGACGCGCCCGGATGCGATCCCCGAAGCGGCGGGTAAGCTGGCGACGTTTCTGGCCGAAGGGCGGCACGGGTCAATGGGCTGGATGGCCGAGCGGGTGGCGTGGCGCGGCGATCCGGCGGCTTTGTGGCCCGAGGCGCGGTCGGTGATCATGCTGGCCGAAGCCTACACGCCCGGGCATGATCCGCTGGAGGTGCTTGGCCAGCGCGAGGCGGGCGCGATCAGCGTCTATGCGCAGGGGCGCGATTACCACGATGTGGTCAAGGCGCGGCTGAAGCGGCTGGGACGGTGGCTGATCGACGAGGGACAGCGTCGTGGTTTGAACCGGGCGACGCACTCATCGCATCCTCAGGAGGCGACTGCCGCGGCCAGGGCGGCAAAGCCGCCCGAAATCAAGGTCTTTGTCGATACCGCGCCGGTAATGGAAAAGCCCCTGGCGGCGGCGGCGGGACTGGGGTGGCAGGGCAAGCACACGAATCTGCTGGGTCGTGACATTGGCAACTGGGTGTTCCTGGGGGCGATCTTTACCACGCTCGACTTGCCGGTGGATACGCCCGCCGAGGCGCGCTGCGGGACCTGCACCGCCTGCCTCGAAATCTGCCCGACGCGCGCCTTTCCTGCGCCCTACCAGTTGGATGCGCGGCGCTGCATTTCCTATCTGACCATCGAGCATGCGGGGCCGGTGGACCCAGACCTTCGCCCCCTCTTGGGCAACCGGATCTATGGTTGCGACGATTGCCTGGCGGTGTGCCCGTGGAACAAGTTCGCGCAGGAGGCGCGCGAAGCGAAATACGCCGCGCGCGAGGGCATGGTGGCGCCGTCTCTGGCCGACCTGGCGACGCTCGACGATGCGGGGTTTCGCGTGCGCTTTGCGGGCTCGCCGATCAAGCGGATCGGGCGCGGGCGGTTCGTGCGCAATGTGCTCTATGCCATCGGTAACAGCGGCGCGCCCCGGCTGGCGGGGGCGGCCCAGGCCCTGCTGACGGATGCCGACCCGGTGGTGGCCGAGGCCGCAGTCTGGGCTCTGTCACGCCTTCAAGAGGGCCATGGCCTGCGGCCAGGCCTGAGGATCGGCGACGGTCTTGTCGCGGCAGAAGGCGTTGCAAAAACCGATCACTTGCCCCCCGATGCGGGCGAAATGGGTGACGGGGCGGCCTGAATAGGGGCAGGTGGCATTGATCGACGGTCCCTCGCAGGCCTCGGCGGGGATCGGCGCGGGGCCTGGCCAGTCCCGGCGCGGATAGGGGCGGTCGTAAAAGGACTGGTCGTCGCCGTCGACCATCCCCATTGCTCGCCAGTGGCGAAACGCCGGATGCGCCAGATGGGCCTGGACATAGGCCATCGCCCGAGGGCTGACCGGCAGCGCATAGGTCGCTATGCGTCCGGCGACCGGGGCAAAGAACACATCCGCAACGCTGTAATCGCCGCAAAGCCACGGGCCGTTGGCCCCGGTTTCCCGCCGCGCCCAGTCCCAGAGGGTTTCCAGCCGAGCGAGATCGTCGAGCACGGCCTGCGGTGGCTCGCACCCGGTATAGCTGAGGCGCAGATTCATCGGGCAATGGCTGCGCAGGGCGATGAAGCCTGCGTGCATCTCGGCCGCCATTGCACGGGCGATGGCTCGGGCCTTGGGAGCGCGCGGCCAATGCCCGACCTCGGGGTGGCGGCTGGCCAGTTCTTCGGCGATCGCCAGTGATTCGGCTACCACCGCGCCCTCGGGAAAGCGCACGGCGGGTACGGTGCGGGCGGGGAACCACGCGGCAAGCGTCTCGGCAAACCCGGGTTCATAGAGCCGGGTTGTCGTGACGCGCACCTCGATCCCGAAGGCCGCGAACAGGAGCCAGCCGCGGAGCGACCAACTGGAATAGGCACGATCGGCGATGCAAAGGTCGTAGGTCATTCCGGACTCCGGTTTTTTTCCAGACTGCCGCAGCGGGTTGGCGAGGGCAAATTCCGTTTTGTGCGCCGATTGATCGGTAGTGGCGATGATCCGAAGGGCAACCTGGCGCGTATCACTGACAAAAAAAGGGAGTTGCCCATGGCCCTTGATACCGTCGGAACCGATCGGATGGCCCGTAGCGCGATGCGCGCCGAGATGCTGGATGCAGAGACTGAAATCGCCCTTGCCCGCGCCTGGCGCGACCATCGCGACGAAGCGGCGCTGCACCGGCTGGTGACGGCCTACATGCGTCTCGCCATCGCCATGGCATCAAAGTACCGCCGCTATGGGGCGCCGATGCCGGACCTGATTCAGGAGGCCGGTCTGGGCCTGATGAAGGCGGCTGACCGGTTCGACCCCGAGCGGGGCGTGCGGTTTTCGACCTATGCCGCCTGGTGGATCAAGGCGGCGATTCAGGATTTCGTGATGCGCAACTGGTCGATGGTGCGCACGGGATCGACCACCAGCCAGAAAGCGCTCTTCTTCAACTTGCGTCGAGTTCAGGCCGAACTGGCCCGCGAAGCGCGCGAGCGCGGCGAAGTGCTCGAAGGTGGCGCCCTGAGCCTTCAGGTTGCCGAGCGCATGGGTGTGCCGGTCGCGGATGTGATGATGATGGAGGGGCGGCTGGCTGGGGGAGATCTGTCGCTGAACCTGCGCCCGGCGGGAGACGAGGAAGGACGCGAGTGGCTGGAGACCATCGTCGACGAAGGCGAGGGAGCCGAAGCCCAGGTGTCGGTCGCGCAGGACTCCCGCAAGGTACGCGAATGGTTGGCGCGCTCGATGGAGGCGCTCACCTCCCGAGAGCGGCGCATCATCGCCGCACGCAAGCTGTCGGATGAACCCTGCACGCTGGAGTCTCTGGGCGTGGAACTGGGTCTCTCGAAGGAACGCGTCCGCCAG
>CALEZJ010000403.1 GCA_937927885.1 uncultured Paracoccaceae bacterium
CCCCGATCATCGTCATGATCGCGATCGTGATGACGAGATTGAGCAGCAGCCCGACCACGGCGAAAAAGCCGAACAGGCCGTAGGCGGCGAGCAGAAGCAGGATCGTCAGCGCGACCCCGACAACGGCCGCGACCGATCCCGCGGCGATCGAGTCGGCCCCCAGTTCGGCGCCGACCGTACGTTCCTCGACCACGGTCAGCGGCGCCGGCAGCGCGCCGGCCCGCAGCAGGATGGCGAGGTCGTTGGCCGATTCGAAGGTGAAGCCGCCGCTGATCTGACCCGAACCGGTCAGGATCGGTTCGTTGATGACGGGCGCGCTGATGACCTTGGCGTCGAGGACGATCGCAAACCGGCGACCTACATTGGCAGCCGTCGCGTCGCCGAAGCGCCGCGCGCCCTGCGCGTCGAACTGGAAGGAGACCACCGGGCGGCCGTTGCGCTGATCGACCGACTGCTGGGCGTTGACGAGGTTTTCGCCCGTCACGATGACGCGCCGCTCGATGAGCAACGGTATCTGCTGGCCGTCCCGTTCCTCGTAAAGCAGTTCGCTGCCCGCCGGGATGCGGCCCTGAAGTGCCGCCTCAAGGTCGCCGGCCTCATCGACCATGCGGAACTGCAGCTTGGCCGTCTTGCCGATCAGCGCCTTGAGGCGCTGCGGATCGTCGAGGCCGGGCACCTGGACCAGAATGCGGTCCTCGCCCTGCTGCTGGATCGTGGGTTCCTTGGTGCCCAGTTCGTCGATGCGGCGACGCACGATCTCGATCGATTGCGAGACGGTCTGCGTGCGGTAGTAGGTGCGCGCGCCATCCGTCATTTTCAGCGTGAAAACGCCGTCTGGGCCTCGGGTCAGGTCATAGTTGTTGGCGCCCCCGCCCAGCAGGCTTGCCTCGACCGAAACGATCAGGCTCTGGATCTTGCTGGCTGCATCCTCGATCTTTTCGGCGTCGCGGATCTTCACCTCGACCGTGTCGCTGCCCTGGATGACGAGGCCGGTATACCCGATATCGGCGCTTCGCAACGCCTGGCGGATATCGTCGCGCGTGGTCTCAAGGCGCTCGCGGTAGACGGCGTTCACATCGGCTTCGAGCAGAAGGTAGGAGCCGCCCTGAAGATCGAGGCCGAGGTTCAGTGTCTGCTTCGGCAGCCACTCGGGCATGGCATCGCGCACCCATTGCGGCAGCACATTGGGCGATGCCACGAGGATGGCGAACAGGCAGACGAGAATGCTGGCCCAGATCGTCCAGCGCGAGTAAGTGACCATCGCAGACGTGCCCTATTCGGCGGTTTTTTCGGTGGCCTTGGCCTCGCGGAGCGGTTCGGTCTTCGCCTTCACGTCGGAAATCGAGCTGCGCACCACCCGGACTTCGACGCCCTTGGCGAGTTCGACGACAATCTCGTCATCGGTTTCGTTGACCGATCGCACCTTGCCGATCAGACCGCCGGAGGTGATCACCACATCGCCCTTGCGCACGGCGGCGATCATGGCGCGGTGGGCCCTCATGCGCTGCTGCTGAGGACGGATCAGCAGGAAGTACATGATGACGAAGATCAGAACGAAGGGGACGAGCTGGATGACGATATCCATGCCCCCGGGCGCGCCCGCAGTCTGGGCATACGCCGGCGTTACAAACATGAAGGACTCCAAAGACAGGGCGCGGGCGAACCCCGGCGCAAATCGGCGCGGACTATAGCGGCGGTTCGGACTTTTTCAAACGCCGATAGAGGGTTATAGCGGCGTCCTCAGCGAGCGGAAAAGCGCGGAAAATTCATGGACACCGAAATCGTGCGCGAATTGCGGCGGATCGCCGACGCGCTGGAGCGCCTGGCCCCTGCCGCGCCCCGGCCCGCCGAATGGGCGGTCGCGGATGCCTTCGCTTGGGACGCGGAGGGGCTGGCCGCCGTCCCGGTTGCGGCGGTCGCAGCGGTGCCGCTCGACCTGTTGCGCGGTATCGATCGGGTGCGGGACCTGCTGGTCGACAACACACGGCGGTTTGCCGACGGCCTGCCGGCCAACAACACCCTGCTGTGGGGCGCCCGCGGCATGGGCAAGAGCTCGCTGGTCAAGGCGGCCCACGCGACGGTCAAGGCGACCGCCGCCGTGCGGCTGGTGCTGATCGAGATCCACCGCGAGGATATCGCCACGCTGCCGCGCCTGCTGCGCCAGCTCAGGGTGTCGCCCGGGCTGCGCTTCATCGTGTTCTGCGACGATCTCTCGTTCGAGGCGCAGGACCAGTCTTACAAGTCCCTGAAGGCGGTGCTGGAGGGCGGCATCGAGGGGCGGCCGGAGAATGTCGTGTTCTACGCCACCTCGAACCGGCGCCATCTCCTGCCCCGCGACATGATGGAGAACGAACGCTCGACGGCGATCAATCCGGGCGAGGCGGTCGAGGAGAAGGTCTCGCTGTCGGACCGCTTCGGCCTTTGGCTTGGCTTTCACAAATGCAGCCAGGACGAATACCTGGAGATGTGCCGGGGCTATGCCCGCC
>CALEZJ010000404.1 GCA_937927885.1 uncultured Paracoccaceae bacterium
GCGTACATCTCGGGGGTCGCCGTATCGTTAAAAAAAACCCAGTAGGCTTTGGGCATGGGGACCTCCATTTTGGTACAGGGTGTCGAATGTGGCCCGCGGGCACAAGGCGGATCTTTCCCGGCGTCAAGGATCCGACCAGGGGACTTTAATGCCAGACATTCGGGGCGATCCCGCCATTCTGTCACTTATTCGACAAGTTCCCCCCAAAGATCATAGTCAGAAGCCTCGATAACTTTCACTTTTCTGATGTCACCGGGCTTGAGCCCCTCGAACCCTTCGTCGATGAACAGATTGCCGTCGATTTCCGGTGCATCGGACTGGGTGCGGCAGGTGGCGCCGTCCTCGTCGACCTCATCGACGATCACCGGCAGGATGCGTCCCACCTTGGCCGCCAGTTTCGCCTCGCTGATCGCCTGGGCCTTTGCCATGAAGCGGTCCCAGCGGTCCTGCTTGACCTCGGCGGGGACGTGGTCGGGCAGGGCATTCGCGCGTGCCCCTTTCACGTCCTCGTACTGAAAACATCCAACCCGGTCCAGTTGCGCCGCGTCGAGCCAGTCCAGCAGGGTCTGGAACTCGGCCTCGGTCTCGCCGGGAAAGCCGACGATGAAGGTGCTGCGCAGGGTGATATCGGGGCAATCGGCGCGCCAGCGGGCGATTTCATCCAGCGTCTTCGCCGCGGCTGCCGGGCGGGCCATGCGTTTGAGCGTGTCGGGATGCGCATGCTGGAACGGAATGTCCAGATAGGGCAGCACCAATCCCTCGGCCATCAGCGGGATCAGGTCGCGGACATGCGGATAGGGATAGACATAATGCAGCCGGACCCAGGCCCCCAGGCCGCCCAGGTCGCGCGCCAGATCGGTGATATGGGCGCGGTGGCCCTTTTCGGTCGCATGTTTCAGGTCCAGCCCATAGGCCGAGGTATCTTGGCTGATCACCAGAAGTTCGCGCACCCCGGCCTGCACCAGCCGTTCGGCCTCGCGCAGGATGGCGTGGGCGGGGCGGCTGACCAGCTTGCCGCGCATGTCGGGGATGATGCAGAACTTGCAGGCGTGGTTGCAGCCTTCGGAAATCTTCAGATAGCTGTAGTGCCGCGGGGTCAGCGTGACGCTTTGCGCGGGCATCAGGTCGATGAAGGGATCGGGCGCGGGTGGCACGGCGGCGTGGACGGCGTCGAGAACCTGCTCGTACTGATGCGGGCCGGTGACTGCCAGCACCTTCGGGTGCACACCGGTGATATACTCGGGCTCGGCACCGAGGCAGCCGGTGACAATCACGCGGCCGTTCTCGCGCAACGCCTCGCCGATGGCCTCCAGGCTTTCCGCCTTGGCGCTGTCGAGAAACCCGCAGGTGTTGACGATCACGGCCTCGGCCCCGGCGTAATCGGGGCTGATCGCGTAGCCCTCGGCGCGCAGCCGGGTCAGGATGCGTTCGCTGTCGACCAGCGCCTTTGGGCAGCCCAGGCTGACCATGCCGATCCGTGGCTGGCCCGGGCGCGCCGGGTCCAGGATCAGGGGGCGCGGGGCGAGGTCGGGGCGGAGATTGGGCGGGTTCTGGCTCATGCCGGGGCTATACCCTGCCGCTCGGACCTCGCAAAGCCCCTTCCGCTTGCCTGGAATGCTCATGGGGGGGCGGAGCCGAAATCGGAACGCTCCGGTGGAGCGTTACCAGCGAGAGCACCGAGACCGTGGCGCGGCTGGGCACGCCCCCGGTCCTGGGGGTGAGGGGGCGAGCAGCCCCCCAGCTATCGTTCGCCCCTTCAGACCCCTTCGTCGAAGGGCTCGAAACTCTCGGCGCTCGATCGGCGCCAGCGCTTGAGATAGCCGAAACGCTCGTCATCCTCGCGCAGCAGGAAGCCTTCGGGCATGTAGGGATAGACGTCCTCGCCGGTGACCATGTCGCGGTCGTTCTCGCGCATCAGAAGGTGCCAGGGCAGAAAGCCGGATGGATGGACAAGGCCCGCCGCGCCCGCCATGTCGCCCAGCGCCTTCATCGTGTTGCGATGGAAATTGGCCACCCGCTGCGCCTTGTCGGGGACCACCAGCGCGCGCTGGCGGCTCTTGTCCTGGGTGGCGACGCCGGTCGGGCAATGGTTGGTGTGGCAGGCCTGCGCCTGGATGCAGCCGATGGCGAACATGAACCCGCGCGCCGAATTGGCCCAGTCGGCCCCCAGCGCAAGGGCCTTGGCGATGTCGAAGGCGTGGATCAGCTTGCCCGAGGCGCCCAGCTTGATGCGATCCCGCAGGCGGGCGCCGCGCAGGGCGTTGTGGACAAAGGTCAGCCCCTCGACCAGCGGCATGCCCATGTGGTTGGCGAATTCCAGCGGCGCGGCGCCGGTTCCCCCCTCCTTTCCGTCGATGACGATGAAGTCAGGCGTGATGCCGGTTTTCAGCATGGCCTTGACGATGCACATGAATTCCCGCCGATGCCCGACGCAGAGCTTGAAGCCGACGGGTTTTCCCCCGGACAATTCGCGCAATTGCGCAATGAATTCCATCATCTCGATGGGGGTCGAGAACGCCGAATGCGCGTCCGGGGAATGGCAATCGACACCCATCGGCACGCCACGCGCCTCGGCGATTTCCGGGGTCACCTTGGCCGCGGGAAGGATGCCGCCCTTGCCGGGCTTTGCGCCCTGGCTGAGCTTCAGTTCGATCATCTTCACCTGCGGATCGCCCGCGGTTTCGCGGAACTTCTGCGGGTCAAAACGCCCGTCCGGCGAGCGGCAGCCGAAATACCCGGTGCCGAATTCATAGATCAGGCCGCCACCGCCCGCGCGGTGATAGCGGCTGATCCCGCCTTCGCCGGTGTCATGCGCGAATCCCGCCATCTTTGCCCCGGTGTTCAGGGCCTGGATCGCGTTCGCGGACAGGGCGCCAAAGCTCATCGCCGAGATGTTGTAGAGCGACAGGTCATAGGGTTGTCGGCAGTCGGGCCCGCCGATGCGCACCCGGAAATCATAGCTGTCGATCTGCTTTGGCCGGATCGAATGCGTCAGCCATTGATAGCCACCGCCATAGACCGGCATCTTGGTGCCAAAGGGGCGCTTGTCCTCGACGTTCTTGGCGCGCTGATAGACGATGTTGCGCGCCTCGCGCGAGAAAGGGACCTCGGCATCGTCGTCCTCGATCAGATACTGCCTGATTTCCGGGCGAATCATTTCGAAAAAATAGCGAAGATGCCCAAGAATCGGGTAGTTGCGCAGGATCGCATGGTTGGTCTGCAGCATGTCACGGATCCCCAGCGCCGAAAGGCCGCCAAAGATAACCATGGGAATCCAGAAGCTTGGCCACCAGATCAGGGCGATGGCCGACATCAGCGTCAGCAGGATGCAGGCGATCAGCGTGGCAAAGCGCAACAGGCGCGAGATCATGCAGCGAGGTCCTTTGGTAACGTAACGTCACCGGCAACCTAGCAGGAAGTGGTTAACAGATCACCCCGAGAGATCACCCCGAGACTCAGGTGAACCGGGCCGCGCGCTTTTGCATCCCGGCCATGACGGCCTCGATCTGGTTCGGCGCGCCGATGATCGCCGCTTGCAGCCGGGCCTCCAGCTCCAGATGCGCATCGCCGCCGGGCCAGGCGGCGCGCACCAGTGCCTTGGCGCCGCGCACCGCATCGGGCGAGCGGGCGGCGATCGCGCGCGCGGCCTCGCGCGCGGCGTGAAGGGGTTCGTCGGCGAGGCGGGTGACCAGGCCCAGCGCGGCGGCCTCGGGCGCGTCGATCACGCGGGCGGTCAGGATCAGGTCCAGCGCCTGATCGGCGCGCATCAGGGCGGGCAGGCGTTTGGTCAGTCCCATGTCGGGGATCAGGCCCCAGCGGGTCTCCATGATCGACAGTTGCGTGCTTGGCGCGGCAATGCGCAGATCGGCGCCCAGCGCCAGTTGCAGCCCGGCGCCGTAGGCCACGCCATGCAGGGCGGCGATCACCGGCACGGGCAGGTCGGCCCAGATGGTGCAGGGGTGCTGAAAGCGGTTGGCGGCCTGCCCGGGTGGCGGGGTCTGGATCTCGGCGCGCAAGCCCTCGATATTGCCCGCGAATTCCATCAGGAGGGCGGTGTCGATCCCCGTGCAGAACCCGCGGCCCGCGCCGCTCAGGATGATTGCGCGCAGGCCCGGCTCATCGCGCAGCCGCTCGCCCGCGGCGCTGACGGCGGCGAACATGGCGGCGTCAAACGCGTTCAGCTTGTCCGGGCGGTTCAGCGTGACTTCGGCGATGCCGTCGTCGATCTCGATGGTGACGCGGTCGTTCATGGCGGGCCTCCCTGTGTGCGCCAAGGCTGGCGCAACCGGGCGGCGCGGGCAAGCGGGACGTGAGGTCAGCGGGCTCCCCGTCTGGGGCGCGCCGCACCGGTTTTCTGGCGCCCTGCTATCAGAAGCGTGTCAGCGGATTGATCCCCGCGCGGCGCAGGGCGCCCCAGATCAGGATCATGTACCAGATGTCGGCCAGCGCCATGGTCAGGATGATGACCCAGGCAAAGTAATTGTCCGGGTGATGCAGCAGATAGATCACCCCCACCGTCAACGACGAGCCGAGGAACTTGGTCCAGGCGATGGTAAAGCTCTGGCCCTCGATCGACTGGCGCTGGTGGAACATCGCCACGAAGCAGATCGACATGACCGCGTTCTGGATGAAGGCGATGAACTTGGCCGCCTCGATGTGGTCGCCCTGGAAATAGGTGTCGAACTGCATGAAGAAATAGGCGGCCGAGTGGATGACCAGGAAGGAAAAGGCCAGAAGCGCCACCGAATAGGCGATCCACAGGGGCCGCGACAGGTTGTAGGCGGCGGCGAAGTATTTGTGACCGTTCTTGAAATAGGTGTAGAGGATCACGCAATCCAGAAGGAAGCAGACGCCGAAGACGATCTGCGCCTTCAGCGCGCCATGCGGAACCAGGTTCGAATCGATGCTGCCCTGCGGCGGGATGAACGCCAGGAAGATCAACTCCCAGGTCAGGTTCAGCGCCAGTGCCACGATGGGCATGCCATAGGACCCGTCCTTGAACCCTCGCCAGATGATCGCGACATAGGTCACCATCCAGGTGTAGACGCACAGCTTGTAGGCAAAGATGGTGGCGTCTTGCAGGTGCAGGGCGATCATGGGGTCTCCGTGGATTGGGCGGCCGAGGCAGCATTTAGGACGTATGTCCGCTCTTGGCCAGAGAAAAACCCCCGCTCCTTTCAGAGCGGGGGCCGGAATGGCGCGCGATGCCTCGGGATCGGGCCGTCGATCAGGCGTCGGCTTCCAGCGCGTCGAGCGCGGTCTTCAGCTCGTCCTTGGTGACGCTGCGTTCGGTCACAGTGGCCCGGGTCAGGACCAGATCGACCACCTTGTCTTCAAAGATCGGCGCGCGCAGTTGCTGCTGCATCTGCGGGTTCTTCTGCACGAATTCGAAGAACTGGCGCTCTTGCCCCGGATACTGGCGCGCCTGCGCCAGAATGGCCTGGGTCATCTCGGCGTCGGTGACGCTCACTTCGGCCTTGCGGCCCACCTCGGCCAGCAACAGACCCAGCTTCACGCGGCGCACCGCCAGGCTGCGATGCTCGTCGGTGGTCTCGATATGGTCGTGGTTGTGGTCGTGGACATGCGGGTTCTCGTCATGCCACAGCTGATGCGCGATCTGGCTGGCCTCGGCCTCGACCAGGCTCTCGGGCAGATCGAAGCTGACCGCCTTGTCCAGCGCGTCCAGCAGCGCCCGCTTGACCAGCGCCCGCGCGGCCTGAGCGTATTCGCCCTCCAGCCCCTGACGGATCTGGCCCTTCAGCGCGTCGAGCGATTCGGCGCCAAAGCGGCTGGCCAGCGCGTCGTCGATGGCGACCCCGGCAGGCGCCTTCACGGCCTTGATCGTGCAGGCAAAGACCGCAGCCTTGCCGGCCAGGTGTTCGGCGCCATAGCTTTCGGGGAAGGTCACGTTCACGTCGCGCGCCTCGCCCGCCTTGGCCCCGATCAGCTGCTCTTCAAAGCCCGGGATGAACTGGCCCGAGCCCAGAACCAGCGGGTAATCCGTCGCCGTGCCGCCATCGAACGGCACGCCGTCGATCGAGCCCGCAAAGTCGAACACCACCTGATCGCCGTTTTCCGCCGCACCGTCCTTGTCGGCGAAATCCTGCGCCTGTTTCGACAGGTTCTCCAGCGCCTCGTCCACCGCCGCGTCATCGGCCGACACCACCAGACGCTCCAGCGTCAGGGTCGAGAAATCGGGTTCGGCGATCTCGGGCAGGGCCTCGTAGGTCAGCGTCACGGTGATGTCGTCGCCTTCCTTCCAGGTCTCGCCATTCACCATCTCGATCTTCGGCTGCATGGCCGGGCGCGCGCCGGTGGCATCGAAATGCCCCTGCACCGCGCCGTCGATGGTCTCCTGCATCGCCTCGCCGGTCAGTCGCTGGCCGAACTGCTTCTTCAGCATCGCCATCGGCACCTTGCCCTTGCGAAAGCCCTTGATCTCGACTTCCGGCTGGGCCTCGAGCAGCTTCTGATCCACCTTGGCGGCCAGATCGGCGGCGCTGACGGTGATCGTGTAGGCGCGCTTCAGGCCCTCGTTCAGGGTCTCGGTGAGTGACATGCTGTTCCTCGCATAAGCTGACAGGCCGCCCGGACGGCGGCCTGATGAATCCGCGCCTTCCTAGTGTGCGCGCGGGGGCGGATCAACCCTGAATCTGGCGGGACATGGTGCGGGTGAAGGGACTCGAACCCCCACGCCTTGCGGCGTCAGAACCTAAATCTGGTGCGTCTACCAATTCCGCCACACCCGCACGCCGGTCCTCTAGCAAGCCGCGCGCCACGCGGCGAGAGGGATTCGCCACGATGATGCGGCTTGTTTGCCATATTTTAACCATCTTGGCCGCCATGATGGGCCGGATGTTTCTTATGAGGGTTCATCATGCTGTCGCACATCATCGCCCAACTGCCCCCCGTCGCCCACGCCACCCGCCGTTCGCGCCCCACCGGGCTGATCGCGGGCACCCTCGTGCGCACGGCAGACGGCGACCTGCCGGTGGAATTCCTGCTTGCAGGCGATATCGTGATGACCCGCAACGGCCCGCGTGAATTGCGCGGCACCAGCCTTGTGATGGGCCACGAGATCGAGGTCGTGGTGATCGACCCCGGCGCGCCGGTCTCGGGGTCACTCTCCAGCCGCCCGGTGACCCTGCCCGCCGATCACCAGGTGCTGGTGCGCGACTGGCGCGCGACCATCCTGCATGGCCAGAGCGAAATGCTGACCCCGGTCTCGTCCCTCGTCGATGACGGGTTGATCCGGCGCGAGACCCGGGCAAAAGCCCGCCTGATCCGGCTCCATTTCGACACGCCGCAGATCGTCTGGGCCGACGGGGTCGAGGTCGCCTCGGCCCGCACCCGCGCCCCCGAGGTCGAGGTCCAGCGCCGCCTGCATTGATCCGAAGGCGGGCCTGCTCCTTCATCTTGCCCCAGATACTTGCCTTGCCCCGGTTTCCGACCGGCACCCCGCTTCAATCCCGATCCGCCATCATTCGCCGCAAGACCCCTGGCACGGCCTCGGGCAGGTCCTCGGCGATCAGGCCGGGACCAAAGGCCCGCGCGGCCTCGACATGCAGCCAGGCGGCGGTTCCGGCGGCGGCCAGCGGGGGGCAGGCGCGTGCCAGAAGCCCGGTGATCAACCCGGCCAGAACATCCCCGGCGCCCGCCGTCGCCAGCCAGGGCGCGGCGCGGCCGTAGGCGGCGGAATGGATCAGCGCCGACCCGTCCGGGGCGGCAATCACCGTATCCGGCCCCTTCAGCAGCACCACGCAACCGGCCCTCGCCGCCGCCGCCCGCACGGCATCCAGCCGTGACCACGCCGGTCCGCGCGCAGGCGGCGCCTCGAGCCGCGATGCCAGATCCGGGAACAGCCGCGCGAATTCCCCGTCATGCGGCGTCAGAACGCAGCGCTCCAATCGCGCGGTCTGCGCGAACAGGTCTTCGGGTTTGCCCGTCATCCCGCTGAACTGCGTCAGCGCATCGGCATCCAGCACCACCGCCCGGCGCCCGCTGCCTGCCAGCATCTGCAACACCATCAGCACCAGATCGCGGGTGCGCGACCCCAGCCCCAGGCCCGGCCCCAGGCAGACCGCGCCGATGCGCTCGTCCAACAGCAGGTCGCACAGATCCGCCGAATCGCCCACCTGTCGCAGCATGACGGCCGTGACCTGCGCCGCGCATTCGGCCATGGCCTCGGGCGGTGCGCCCAGCGTCACCAGCCCCGCGCCCACGCGCAGCGCCGCCCGCGCGGCCAATCGCGCCGCCCCCGTCCGCCCCGCGCCCCCCGTCAGCACCAGCGCATGACCGTGGTTGAACTTGTGCCCGCCGCGCTTGTCCAGAGACATCCGCGCACTCAGGCCGGCCGCGCGCACCGACCCCTTCGCCACCGCCTGCGGCAGGCCGATGTCGGCCACCACCAGCCGATCGCCACAGGCGCGTGGCCCCTCGGCCAGATGATGCCCGATCTTGGCGCGGTGAAAGGTCACCGTCAGCGAGGCCTGCATCGCCTTGCTCAAGAGACGCCCGCTGTCGGCGCACAGCCCCGAGGGCACATCGACCGCCACCAGGGGCGCCGCGCGCTGCGCGCGCCATGCGTCGAGCCAGGCCAGATACTCGGCAAGGCCGGGTTCGAAGGGCCGCGACAGACCGATCCCGAACAGCGCATCGACCACCACCTGCGGCGACTGACCGCCCAGGGGCACGCCGGGTCCATCCACCGGCAGCGGCACGACCGCGCCGATCGTCGCCCAGGCGTCGTGCATGGCACGGGCATCGGGGGGCAGGGCTGCGGGATCGCCCAGCGCCTGCACCTCGACCGTCCAGCCCCGTTCCGCCAGCCGCCGCGCCACGACATAGCCGTCGCCGCCATTGTTCCCCGGCCCGCACAGGACCAGCGCCTTGGGCGCCCCCTCCGCCAGCCCCGGCCATTGTTGCAGCATGGCCTCGACCACCGCCGCGCCCGCGCGCTCCATCAGTGCGAGGCCGGTCGCCTCGCCCGACTCAATCGCCGCGGTCTCGATGGCGCGCATTTGAGCAGATGTCAGAATTTCGGTCACGGCGCCCCCGGCCTGGTTCAGAAAGCGATGAAAAAATAGACATTCAGCGCGGCATTGGCGCAGAAATTCCGCAAACGCCGCCCTTCGCCGCGAAACCCCCACCCCCCGCAGGCTATTCGATTGTCGCTCCGGGGGGAACGTGGTCATTGGGCCGCAAGCCCGATACTGACCCGGGGGGAGCCCATGAAGAAGATTGAAGCGATCATCAAGCCGTTCAAGCTGGACGAGGTCAAGGAGGCCCTTCAGGAGATCGGCATCCAGGGACTTTCGGTGATCGAGGTCAAGGGTTTCGGCCGCCAGAAGGGCCACACCGAGCTCTATCGCGGGGCCGAATATGTCGTCGACTTCCTGCCCAAGGTGAAGATCGAGGTCGTGTTGACCGACGACATGGTGGATGCCGCCATCGAGGCGATCATCTCCGCCGCCCGCACCGACAAGATCGGCGACGGCAAGATCTTCGTCTCGTCCGTCGAACAGGTGATCCGCATCCGCACCGGGGAAACCGGTGATGATGCCGTGTGAGCCGGAAACTCTTACGTCAATCAGGGGACAATGAATGAGCGTTGAATCCGTTCTCAAACTCATAGCCGATGAGCAGGCGGAATACGTCGACATCCGCTTTACCGACCCGAAGGGCAAGCTTCAGCATGTGACCGTGATCGTCGATCTGGTCGATGCCGACTTCCTGGAAGAAGGGTTCATGTTCGACGGTTCGTCGATCGTCGGCTGGAAGTCCATCGACCAGTCCGACATGAAGCTGATGCCCGATTGCTCCAGCGCCTATGTCGATCCGTTCTATGCGGAAAAGACCATCGCCATCCATTGCGACGTGGTCGAACCCGACACGGGCGAGGCCTATGACCGCTGCCCGCGTCAGACCGCGAAAAAGGCCGAAGCCTACCTGAAATCCTCGGGCATCGGCGACGCCTTCTATTGCGGGCCGGAAGCCGAATTCTTCCTGTTCGATGACGTGCGCTATTCGGTCACCCCGCAGAAGGTGTCCTTCCAGATCGACGCCGACGCGGCCGCCTGGAACACCGACGCCGAATTCGAAGGCGGCAACCTGGCGCATCGCGCGGGTCACAAGGGCGGCTATTTCCCGGTGAACCCGATCGACGAGGCGCAGGACATCCGTTCGGAAATGCTGTCGACCATGAAGTCGATCGGCATGAAGGTGGACAAGCACCACCACGAAGTGGCGACCTGCCAGCACGAGCTGGGCATGATCTTTGGCGGGCTGACCGAACAGGCCGACAACATCCAGAAATACAAGTACATCATCCACAACGTCGCGGCCGCCTATGGCAAGACCGTGACCTTCATGCCCAAGCCCATCAAGGGCGACAACGGCAGCGGCATGCACGTCAACATGTCGATCTGGAAGGGCGGCAAGCCGCTGTTCGCAGGCGACAAATACGCCGACCTGTCGCAGGAGGCGCTGTATTTCATCGGCGGCATCCTGAAACACGCCAAGGCGCTGAACGCGCTGACCAACCCGTCGACCAACAGCTACAAGCGGCTGATCCCCGGCTTCGAGGCCCCCGTCCTGCGCGCCTTCTCGGCCCGCAACCGCTCGGGCTGCGTGCGTATTCCGTGGACCGAATCGCCGAAGGCCAAGCGTGTCGAGGCCCGCTTCCCCGATCCGTCGGCGAACCCCTATCTGGCCTTTGCCGCGCTGATGATGGCCGGCCTGGACGGCATCAGGAACAAGATCGACCCCGGCCCGGCTTCGGACAAGGATCTCTCCGACCTGCCGCCC
>CALEZJ010000405.1 GCA_937927885.1 uncultured Paracoccaceae bacterium
ACCTTGATGTCTGTCATTCGAAAGCCTGTGGATAGAAATGTGCAAAACCTGTCGGCGCCGTCGCTGGCCCGCCCTGGCGCAGACCCGGGGCGGGGACCGGCGCTGTTAGCGGAAACCTTTGCCTTTGCGCGGCGAAAGCCCTATGCGCAGGGAAACGGATGAGGACACGATGACCCCTGCCCTGCAAAGCCATGCCACGCTGGCGCTCTGCCGCCTGGCCCCCGTCATTCCCGTGCTGGTGATCGAGGACCTTCACCATGCCGTGCCGCTGGCGCGCGCGCTGGTGGCCGGTGGCCTGCCGGTGCTGGAAGTGACCCTGCGCACCCCCGTGGCGCTGGCCGCGATCGAGGCGATGGCGCAGGTTCCCGGCGCGCGCGTGGGGGCGGGCACGGTGCTGGGCCCGCATGACGTGATGCGCGCCAAGGCCGCGGGGGCTACCTTTGCCGTCTCGCCGGGCTCGACCCCGGCGCTGATTTCGGCCTGCGTGGCGAAATCGCTGCCGCTGCTTCCGGGGGCGGCAACCGCCTCGGAGGTGATGAACCTGCTGGAACAGGGCTATACGGCGATGAAGTTCTTCCCCGCCGGGCCTGCGGGTGGGCCTGCGCTGCTGAAGGGCCTTCATGGCCCACTGCCGCAGGTGACGTTTTGCCCGACGGGCGGGGTCAGCCCGGCGAATGCCGGGGAGTATCTGGCGCTGCCCAATGTCGCCTGCGTCGGCGGGTCCTGGGTCGCCCCGCCCGAACTGCTGGCGGCGCGCGACTGGCTGGGGATCGAGCGACTGGCGGCACAGGCCGCAAACCTGCCGCGCTAGGCCCTTTGGCGACGGGTCAGCCGGCCGCGCCGCCGCGCCCGGCGCCGGCGGCAAAGCGCGCGGCGCCTGCCGCCCCCTCGGCCTGAACCGCCGCCGCGCTGGCCCATTCGCGCGTCAGCGCCGCCGCAAGGTCGGCGGGCGCCATCCGCGCCGACAGATGATCGGCGCGCAGGCAGCCCTGCGGAAAGGCGGTGAGCGCCTGCGCAAGATCCAGCGCCGCCGCCAGCGCCTGCCCCTGCGGCACGACCCGGTCGGCCAGCCCGAGGTGCCGCGCCTCGTCCGCCGCCACCGCGCGCCCGGTCAGGATCAGGTCATTGGCCCGCCCCTGCCCGACGATCCGCGGCAGCCGGACGGTGCCGCCGTCGATCAGCGGCACGCCCCAGCGGCGGCAGAAGACGCCAAAGGTCGCGCCCTCGGCCACCACGCGCAGGTCGCACCACAGCGCCAGTTCCAGCCCGCCGGCCACCGCATAACCCTCGATGGCGGCGATCACCGGCTTTGCCAGCATCAGGCGGCTGGGCCCCATCGGGCCGGGGATCGGTTGGCGCACGGGGTCGGACCAGCCCGGCGGGATGGCGACCCGGGCCAGCCAGTCGCCCCCCTCGCCGCCGATGGATTTGAGGTCGAACCCGGCGCAGAACTGCCCGCCCGCGCCGGTCAGGATGGCCACATCCACGGCGGGATCGGTGTCGAACTCGGTGAACGCCGCGAAGAGCGCCCGCGCGAGCTCCGGGTTGACGGCGTTGCGCGCGCCGGGGCGATCGAGGGTCACCACGCGCACGCGCCCAATGGTGGCAAGGCGCAGCATCACACCTCCTCGACCGCGAGCACCCCGGTCAGTGCGCGGATCTGCTGTTTCAGCGCGGGGGTGACGGGGATCATCCGGCCTGCGTCGATCTCGATCTCGCCGCCATTTCGCGCATCGTGAACGGAAAACATCAGCGGCCCCAGGGACTTGCGCGGCGCAGTCTTGATCTGGGCGATCAGGTCGGCCAGCCCTGCCAGCGCCGAAGGGGCATCGAGACGCACCCGAAGCCCCGCCGCCCCGGCATCGGCCACCACCTCGTCGATCGGCTGCGCCCCGCGTGCGAGCAGTTTCAGAGACTCGCCCTCCATCGTCGCCTCGACGGTCAGGACCACGTTCATCCCCGGTTCCAGATGCTGGCGCGCGGCGTCGAGCGTGTCGGAAAACACCGTCACCTCGAAAAGCCCGGTCGGATCGGACAGGCTGACAAAGGCAAACCGGTTGCCGCGCGCGGATTTGCGTTCCTGCCGCGCGCTGACCGAGCCCGCGATGCGCTTGACCACCCCGCCGCGCGCCGCAAGCCGGGTCAGTTCGGCCAGCGTCACCACATCCTTGCGCCGAAGCGCCCCTGCGTAATCGTCGAGCGGGTGGCCCGAAAGGTAGAAGCCCACCGCCGAATGTTCATGCGCCAGCCGGTCCATCGGCAGCCAGTCGCCCGGCGCGGCCAGACGCGGCGGCGGCAGATCGTCGCCGCCGGAAAACAGCGACACCTGCCCTGATCCCGCGGCCTCGAATTTGGCGGTGGAATAGGCGACCAGCGCATCGAGGCTGTCGAACACCCGTTTGCGCTGGCGGTCCAGCACGTCAAAGGCCCCGGCGCGCGCGAGCATTTCCAGCGGGCGCTTGCCCACCCGTTTCAGATCGACCCGCGCGGCGAAATCGGCCAGATCGCGGAAGGGCCGGTCGCCGCGCGCCTCGACGATGGCCTTCATCGCCTCGACACCGACATTCTTCAAGGCACCCAGCGCATAGACGAGTTCGCCCCTGACCACGCTGAAGGTCGCCAGCGAGCGGTTGACGCAGGGCGGCACGACGCGCAGGCCCATGCGGTCCACCTCGCGCTTGTAGACCGCCAGCTTGTCGGTCAGGTGGATGTCGCAATTCATCACGGCGGCCATGAATTCGACCGGGTGATTGGCCTTCAGCCAGCCGGTCTGATAGCTGACCACCGCATAGGCGGCGGCGTGCGACTTGTTGAACCCGTAGTTGGCGAATTTCTCCAGCAGGTCAAAGACTTCTCCAGCCTTCTTCGCGTCCACGCCATGCGTTTTGGCGCAGCCTTCGATGAATTTCGGGCGCTCCTTGGCCATTTCCTCGGGGTTCTTCTTGCCCATCGCGCGGCGCAAGAGGTCGGCGCCGCCCAGGGAATAGCCCGCCATCACCTGCGCGATCTGCATCACCTGTTCCTGATAGACGATGATGCCCTGCGTTTCCTTCAGGATATGGTCGATGGTGGGATGGATCGATTCCAGCGCGCGCTGCCCGTTCTTGACCTCGCAGTAAGTGGGGATGTTTTCCATCGGACCGGGGCGATAGAGGGCCACCAGCGCCACGATATCCTCGATGCAGGTGGGTTTCATGCGCCTGAGCGCATCCATCATCCCTGAGGATTCCACCTGAAACACCGCCACAGTGCGCGCCTCGGCGTAAAGGCGATAGGTGGCCTCATCATCCAGCGGGATGGCGTTGATCTGGTTTTCCGCCCCCGGCGCGGGTTGATAGAGGTCACGCCCGTCCGCCGCCTGATGCAGGTGCCGACCCGAGGCGCGGATCAGGTCGATGGCGTTCTGGATCACGGTCAGGGTTTTCAGGCCCAGAAAGTCGAACTTCACGAGGCCCGCCGCCTCGACCCATTTCATGTTGAACTGCGTGGCCGGCATGTCCGAACGCGGGTCGCGGTAGAGCGGCACCAGCCGGTCCAGCGGCCGGTCGCCGATCACCACCCCGGCGGCGTGGGTCGAGGCATTGCGCAACAGCCCCTCGATCTTTTCGGCATGGCCCAGAAGGCGCGCCACCACCTCTTCGCGCGCGGCTTCGCGCAGGCGGGGTTCGTCGGCCAGCGCCTTGGTGATCGAGACCGGCTTGACCCCCTCGACCGGGATCATTTTCGACAGTTTGTCGACCTGCCCGTAGGACATCTGCAACACCCGGCCCACATCGCGCACCGCGGCCTTGGACAAGAGCGCGCCGAAGGTGATGATCTGCCCCACCTTGTCGCGGCCGTACCGGTCCTGCACATAGCGGATCACCTCTTCGCGGCGATCCATGCAGAAGTCGATGTCAAAGTCGGGCATGCTGACGCGTTCGGGGTTGAGGAAGCGTTCGAACAGCAGGGAATAGCGCAGCGGGTCCAGATCGGTGATGGTCAGCGCATAGGCGACCAGCGATCCCGCCCCCGACCCCCGCCCCGGCCCCACCGGAATGTCGTGCTGCTTGGCCCATTTGATGAAATCGGCGACGATCAGGAAATAGCCGGGAAAGCCCATCTGCTCGATGATGCCCAGTTCGAATTCCAGCCGCGCCTGATAGTCGGCCTCGGGGACCGCATGGGGGATCACGGCCAGCCGCGCGGCCAGCCCTTCGCGCGCCTGACGGCGCAGTTCCTCGACCTCGTCCTTGGCAAAGCGCGGCAGGATGGGTTTGCGCTTTTTGGGTGCATAGGCGCAGCGGCGGGCGATTTCGACGGTGTTTTCCAGCGCCTCGGGCAGATCGGCGAACAGCGCCGCCATCTCGGCTTCGGTCTTCAGGTAATGTTGCGGTGTCAGGCGGCGGCGGGGTTCCTGCTGGTCGACATAGGCGCCCTCCTTGATGCAGATCAGCGCGTCATGCGCCTCGTACATGGCGGCGTCGAGGAAATGCACATCGTTGGTGGCGACGATCGGCAGGTCGCGCGCATAGGCGATGTCGAGAAAGGCGCGCTCGGTTGCGGCCTCGGCCTCGGGCGCGGTGCCGCCCTCGCCGGGGTGGCGCTGGAGTTCGACGTAAAGCCGGTCCGGAAAGGCGGCTTCGAGCCCCGCCAGAACCTCGACCGCGCGCGGCCCCTGCCCCTCGCGCAGCATCCGGCCCAGAAGGCCGTCGGGCCCGCCGGTCAGGCAGATCAGCCCCTCGGCATGGCGGGCGATTTCGGCGGGCGTGACATGCGGCAGCGATCCGTCGGCGCGCAGGTAAAGGCAGGAATTCAGCGCCATCAGGTTGTCATAGCCGGCCTCGCTCTGCGCCAGCAGCACGAGGGGTGCGGGCGGGCGCGGCTTTTCCCCGGGCTGACGGGCGGGCAGTTGCACGTCGATCTGGCAACCGATGATCGGCTGCACCCCGGCGTCCTGCGCCAGCACGGCGAATTCCAGCGCCCCGAACAGCGCGTTGCTATCCGTCACCGCCACCGCGGGCATGCCAAGCGCGGCCGCCTTCTTGATGAGGGTTTTCAGGGGCAACGCCCCTTCCAGGAGCGAATATTCGGTATGGACGCGCAGGTGGAGGAATCGGGGCTGGCTCATGCGCGCAGATTAACCCCCGGGCAGTCGCGCGCAACCCGGCCCGATTATGCGCCAAACGCAAAAAGTGCTTCGCCCGGTCCGAACAAGTCTGTACTTGCCTGATTGCTCCGAGGCATGTTCACTGGAAAAAAACGGTCCCCCGACCGCCTTACGCCGCATCGGGCACGGGATTGGGCCGATAACGGGGAGAAAGCGGCGGACGACCCAATGAGCGGCATCAGCTTTCTGCTCAATGGCGCCCCGGTCTCGCTGACCGATGTGGCGCCCACCCGCACGCTTCTGGACTGGCTGCGCGAGGACCGGGGGCTAAAGGGAACCAAGGAGGGCTGCAACGAGGGCGATTGCGGCGCCTGCACGGTCATGGTCACCGATGCGGGCGGCACCAAGGCGCTGAACGCCTGCATCCTGTTCCTGCCGCAGCTCGACGGCAAGGCCCTGCGCACGGTCGAGGGGCTTTGCGCCCCGGACGGCAGGCTGCATCCGGTGCAGGCGGCGCTGGTCGAACACCACGGCAGCCAGTGCGGGTTCTGCACCCCGGGCTTCGCCGTTTCGATGGCAGTGGCCCATCTGAAGGGCGACAGGGACGCCGACACCGCGCTGGCGGGCAACCTGTGCCGCTGCACGGGCTATGCGCCCATCGTCAAGGCCGCCGAGGCCGCCGCCAGCCAGCCGGTGCCGGATTGGATCATCGAGCCCCCGCCCCTTCATTCTGCCCCAAATACGCAATGGCACGCCGGTGATCCCGGCGCCACGGGCAAAGACCGGGCGCCCGACACCTTCATCCCGCGCAGCGCCGATGAACTGGCCGCCCACCTGACCACGCACCCGGAAACCCGGCTGATCGCCGGCGCCACCGACGTCGGCCTGTGGGTGACCAAGCAGTTGCGCGACCTGGGTCCCGTGGCCTTCATCGCGGGCATCGAGGATTTGCGCGGCATCACGGTCACCGACAGCGCCATCCGCATCGGCGCCGCCACCACCGTGGCCGAGGTGATCCCGGCGCTGGCCCCCCACCACCCGGGCCTCGGCGCGATGCTGAAGCGGTTCGCCTCGGCGCAGGTGCGCGCGGCGGCGACGGTCGGCGGCAACATCGCCAATGGCTCGCCCATCGGCGACCTGCCGCCCGCGCTGATCGCGCTGGGCGCAACCCTGCACCTGCGCCACGGCGACACCCGCCGGTCGCTGCCGCTGGAGCAGTTCTTCCTCGACTACGGCAAGCAGGACCGCGCGCCGGGCGAATTCGTCGAGGCGGTCAGCATCCCGCGCCAGCCCGACCGGCTGAAATGCTACAAGATTTCCAAGCGGTTCGATCAGGACATTTCGGCGCTGCTGGGCTGTTTCGCCCTGACCGTCGAGGCGGGCCGCGTGACCGGGGCCCGCATCGCCTATGGCGGCATGGCGGGGATCCCCAAGCGCGCGAAAGCCGTCGAATCCGCCCTGATCGGCCAGAGCTGGAGCGAGGCCACGATCAACGCCGCCCTGCCCGCCTTCGCGCAGGATTTCACGCCGCTGAGCGACATGCGCGCCTCGGCCGCCTACCGGCTGACCGCCGCGCAGAACCTGCTGATGCGCTATTTCCTTCAGGATCAGGGCCTTGATACTGATGTTCTGGAGGTCAGCGCATGAGCGTCCATACCTCGACCCCGCACGATTCGGCGCCGCTGCATGTCACCGGCAGGGCGCGCTATGTCGATGACCTGCCGAATCCGGCGGGCACGTTGCATCTGGCCTTCGGCCTTGCCGGCATCGCGCGCGGCAAGATCACGGCGATGGACCTGAGCGCCGTGCGCGCCGCGCCCGGCGTGGTGGCGGTGCTCACCGGCGAGGAGATCGGGCATGTCGATTGCAGCCCCGCCCCCGATCAGGACGAGCCGCTGTTGGCGCTGGGTGCGATCCATTATCACGGCCAGCCGGTGTTTCTGGTCATCGCCGACAGCCACCTGAACGCCCGCAAGGCCGCGCGGCTGGGGCGGATCACCTATGACGAGGCGCCGCCGATCCTGAGCATCGAGGAGGCGCTGGCGGCCAATTCCCGGTTCGAGGAAGGCCCGCGCATCTGGTCGCGCGGCGACGTGGCCAGCGCGCTGGCCCGCGCGCCCAAGGTGATCCAGGGACGTCTGGAGATGGGCGGGCAGGAGCATTTCTATCTGGAAGGTCAGGCGGCGCTGGCCCAGCCGGGCGAGGCGGGGGACATGCATGTCACCTCGTCGACCCAGCATCCGACCGAAATCCAGCACAAGGTCGCGCATGCGCTGCATGTGCCGATGCATGCCGTGCGGGTGGAGACCCGGCGCATGGGCGGCGGGTTTGGCGGCAAGGAAAGCCAGGGGAACGCGCTGGCCATCGCCTGCGCGCTGGCGGCGCGGTTGACGGGCCGCGCCTGCAAGATGCGCTATGACCGCGACGATGACATGGTCATCACCGGCAAGCGCCACGATTTCCGCATCGATTACAAGGTCGGTGTGGATGAGGCGGGCCGGGTTCTGGCCATCGACTTCACCCATTACACCCGGGCCGGCTGGTCGGCCGACCTGACCCTGCCAGTCGCCGACCGCGCCATGCTGCACGCCGACAATGCCTATTGGCTGCCGAATGTGCGCATCGAAAGCCACCGGCTGCGCACCAACATGTGCAGCGCCACCGCATACCGTGGCTTTGGCGGCCCGCAGGGGATGCTGGGGGTCGAGCGGGTGATGGACCACATCGCGCACGCCCTGGGGCTGGACCCGCTGGCGGTGCGCAAGGCGAATTTCTACCGCAAGTCCACGCCGCCAAAGACCGGTGCGGGCACGGCGAAACGCTTTGGCGGCGCGCATTCCCCGGCGGCGCCGGCGAACGAGGGGCCGCAGACCACGCCCTACGGTCAGCCGGTCGAGGATTTCATCCTGCACGAGCTGGTGGCACGGCTGGAGGCGAGCAGCGATTACGC
>CALEZJ010000406.1 GCA_937927885.1 uncultured Paracoccaceae bacterium
CTGTCCGGCGCTTGCACAAGACGCCGCGAACGCGCCTCCGGGCTGGTTGCAGAATTTCGGTCTCGCCGTGCTGCGCGCGCAAGACAGCGACGATACGCGCCTTATCTCGCCCATCGGCTTGGCCACGGTCATCGCCATGCTGGCCGACGGCACCGACACCGATACCGAGGCCACCGCCCTTGGGCTGGCAGGGGCAGACCCGCTTGGCGCCGTGTCTGGCCATTGGCGGGCCATGGCAGGCGGTGATCATGGCGCGACCATCCGTTTCGCCTCAGGGGTGTGGCTGGCACCGGATTTCTCGCTGCGCGACAGCTTTGCCGCGCGCCAACAGGCGGCCTTGTCGGCGCGGGTCGCGCGGGTCGATTTCACGCAACCGCAAACGCTGTCCCTGCTAAACGACTGGTTCGCCGAGGCAACCGGCGGAATGATCCCGCAACTGCTTGACGATCTGCCGCCGGACACACGCATCGTTCTGGGTAACGCACTGGCGCTTCAGGGGCGGTGGGAAACCGCCTTTGATCCCGGCCTGACCATACCCGCTCCCTTCACCGCAGGTGACGGCACTCAGCACACCGTTGACCTGATGCGCCGCGAAGGCGTCTTTGAATATCGCGAGACCGCGGATCACAGCGCGGTTATCCTGCCCTTTGCCGGCGATGTCCTTACCGTGACGCTATACCTGCCCACGGTCGGCACTCCCCTGGAAACGCTGCTGGAACCGGGTGGCGCACTGGCCAGCGCGGACGGTTTCGAACCGCGCGTCGGCCGGGTCGAGGTGCCGCGCCTGAACCTGCGGGCAGGAGGCAACCTGTCCGAGACGCTGCGCGGCATGGGAATGCTGACCGGCACGCATTACCCGCGGTTGACCCCCGAGCCCCTGGTGATCGGGCCGGTGATCCACCGCACCGCAATGACGCTTGACGAACAAGGCGTCGAGGCCGCCGCCGCCACCGCCGCGATCGGCCTGCGGACCGCCGGGGCCGAGCGGTTTGTCCTGCGCCTAGACCGCCCCTTTACATTGGCAATCACGCACCGGCCATCCGACACTCCGGTTTTCATGGGGCTGGTGGTAACGCCGTGACCCGTTCCCTCCTCCACCCGCAAGACAGGAGACCCGAGCCATGACCCCTCGCCCCCCGCTCGCCACCGCACTGGTGGTCCTGACCTTAGGTTTCATAACCCTGAGCACCGCGACAGGCCGGGCGCAAAGCTATATCCAGCTTCCCCCGTCGATCAGCCTTGCGGCGCCTGCGCCCGCTGCCACCTCTGCACCCTTTGCCGACGAATGCGCGCCGGGCAGCGCAGGTTGCGTCGGCACCGAGGGCGCAGTGCGGTTTTCGCTGGCGGACGTAGAGAACCTCGGGATCATCGACCGCGAAGAGGCCGCCGCCGTGGCGCAGGCCGGTGGCGGTGATACCCAGCAGCACATGACCCAGGCCTTGCCCTCGATCGACCTCGAGGTGCTGTTCGACTATGACTCGGACAGCCTGCGCGCCGATCAGCTGCCGCAGTTGCAGCGCCTCGCCGAGCAGCTGCGCGGGGTTAGCCTGTCACAGGGCTATCTGGTGGTGATGGGCCATACCGATGCCGTTGGCAGCGCTGCCTATAACGACGGGCTGTCGCTTCGGCGCGCGCGCAGCGTCGCCGGTTTCCTGCAAGGGGCCATCGGCCTGCCCGGCGAGAGAATCCGGGCCTCAGGTCAGGGTTTCCGGTTTCTCAAACATCCCGAAGCCCCCTCTCACGCCGCAAATCGCCGGGTTCAGATAATCCTCGTGGGGCAGTAGGGCCATGGGCGCGATTGATCGCCGCGCATCCATGGGGCCCCGCAAAGCCCATATCGCCAGCCATTCGTTAACCATGAGGCCATGACGTGCGCTTGATTGCATTCACCTTCATCCTGTCCCTACTGGCAACCATGGCCGCCGCCGAGACGCGTTTCGCCCTGATCATCGGCAATGACAGCTATGTCGACGTCGGCCGCCTGAGCAACGCGCGCAATGATGCGCAGTTGATGCAACAAGCCCTGACCGCGCAGGGGTTCGAGGTGCGCGTGGTCACCGATGCCACGCTGGCGCAGATGCTGGATGCCGTGGAGGATCTGGCGCAGCGCGCTCCTGACCTGGATGCCGCTGCCTTCTACTTTGCCGGTCACGGGCTGCAGAAGGATGGCGATAACTACCTGGTTCCGGTCGACGCCCGTTTGCGCAGCGAACTGGCGATCCCGTCGGAAACCCTGGCTGTCGAGACAGTCTTGCGCGCCATGGAAGCCGCTCGCGTCAGCCTGGTGTTTCTCGATGCCTGCCGCAACAATCCCCTGGCCGAGGCGCTGCGCCAGTCCGCGGTCACCGCAGGAAGGATGATCACCGTCAGCGAGGGGCTTGCGGTGGTCCGGCCGCGCGGTGACAGCCTGGTTGCCTTTGCCACACTGCCCAACGCGGTTGCCAGCGATGGCGAGTGGCGCAATTCGCCCTTCGCCCGTGCCCTTGCCCGCCATATCGGCACACCCGATATCGAGGTGTCGATCATGCTGCGCCGGGTGACCGCCGATGTTCTGGCCGAGACCGATGGCGAACAAAGGCCCCAACAGATCACCCAGATGCAGGGCGAATTCTATTTTTCCCGCACGGGCGGCGCCACAGAACGCCCGGAACTGCCCGCCATGTTGACCGTCTATCCTGACCGGGCGACGCGCGGCCAGGAAATTGCGCTGGTCGCCGATCTGCCCGCCGGGTGCCTGCCGTTCTTCTTCCACCTCGCGCCATCAAACCATATGACACCTTTGCCGCTGGAGTTCTTTCGCCAGACCCGTCTGGGCGCGCATCAGATCCGTTTCGAAATATCCCCGGGGGCGCGCTTCGGGCTGGTCGTCACCCCGGACGATGAACCGGGACTGAACCGCCTGGGCTATATCTGCGAAGACGCGGGCCTGGCAGGGCAAGAGCAGATCATTACCGCGCTACGGGCGGTGTCGCAGGCGCTCTCCGACGGGCGCGACGAAGGCGTAGTCAATCCGGCCGGATTGCCGCCTGTGCGATTTCAGACGCGCGGTTTCACCATTCATTGACTTGAACGAGCAAAGGAAAAGCCATGGCACGGCGCCCTCTTTCCATCGGTCTTTCGGCTTTTGTCCTGACAGCAACCGCAACGGCGAACGTGCCAAGCACGGCTCAGGCGGGCAGAGTGACGCGCTCCACCCACCCCGGCTGCGACTATGAATTCCGCGGGCAGGTCATCTCCGGTGACGCAGAACGCCTCGCGCAGATTGATCGCAACACCTACGACGGCGTGACCCTCTGTCTGGACAGTCCGGGCGGCTCTGTCGCCGAGGGGCAGGCCCTGTTCGATCTCATTCGCGAAAGCAATATCAGCACCCGTATTCCCGCTGGCTGGCGCTGTGAATCGATCTGCGCGATCATGTTCATGGCGGGCAGCATCGAAACCGGGATGGGCGTTTCGCTGACCTACAGCGCGCATCAGCTCGATCCGGGTGGGGTGCTGGGCTTTCACGCGCCTGGACTGAATCTGCCCGAGGGCGGCAGCTATACCGGCAGGCAGGTAGCCGAGGCCTTCGCCGTCGCCGTGAGCGCCGCGGGCACCTTCTACCGCGCCAGCCTGCAAGAGCAAGACAGCTGGCGTTCATTCAACGACTATCTGTTCGCGCGAATGCTCGAAACCCCGACCGAAGAGATGTATCGCATCGAAACCGTGGCCGACGCGGTGCTGGCCGGGATTTCTCTGGGGCCCACGCGCCTGCCGGTGCGGGTCGGCGAAGCGCAGATCCGTCACCTGTGCGATGCCGCGGTCCTCAGCCGCGCGCAACCTTCGATCCGCGTCCCGCAGGGCGATCCGCTCTCCGCCTGGAGCCGCCTATACTACGCGCATGAACCCCCCGAGGCGCGCGCGTTTCGCACCGCCTTTCACGGTGTCCGCATCAGCCGCGAAGGTGACTGGATCATCGGGCGCGTCGGTGGCTATCATGTCGATCGCTGGTCCGCCACCGGCTGCGAGGTGCGGCTTCTTGCAGATCACGCGCGCGCGGCCCTGTCCAACCCGCTGGACGAGCAGGATTCAGGTGGCGGGGCCGCTGTGAGCCTGCATCGCTATTACCATACCGATGACAACGGGCGGCCGGATCTAACCTGGCGCGGCGACGCTGACACCCTTGAGGACGAGTTCGGTGTGCCCCTTTGGTACCTGCACAACCCCGAAACCCAACTGGCCGCGCTTGCGCCCGATGGCACGCGCACCGGCACGCCTGCATCCAGGGCCGTCGGCGGAATGTCGCACCGTGTCAACACTTTCGAAGGTGGGATGGTCAACCTGCGAAGTGGCCCGGGCACCGACCATGACATCGTGCTCCAACTACCGCACGGCATCGGCCTGAACATCGACGCCAGCGGCCCCGATGGCTGGGTGCGTATCCGCACGGCGCATGGAACCGTCGGCTGGATCAATAGCCGCCTGCTGGCCGCCCAATAAGCATCCTTCCTGCACGCATAACAGCCGACGCCGGGATCGTATGCGTCGGCAATTGGCAACCGCAAGGAACCGCGTACCGCACCCGGCAGGGCCGAAACGAGACTGTCGAGCGTGATGTATCTGAGTTGGAGTTGAAGCCGCGCAATCCTGCGGGCTGTGAATTCATGAACACAGGAACGGGACACATGCAGAAAACCATCGGCGTGATTCGGCTTGTATGGATGGTCGCACTGGTGCTGGCAGGAGCCACGACAGGGCAAGCAGCAACTGTGCGCGCCTCCTTCGTGGAGGGTTGTGACCTTGAACTGGTTGGCATCATCGATGACACCGAGGTTGCGCAGCTCAGACGTTTGGTCGCTGGCGAAGATACCCAGATGCTGTGCCTCAACAGTCCGGGCGGGGCATTGACCGGCGGCCTGGCGCTTTTCGACGCGATGCTGGAACTGGGCGTCAACACCCGGATCCCCGCGGGCTGGCGCTGTGAATCCGCCTGTTCGCTGGCCTTCATGGCCGGTCGCAGCCCATCCGGCCTCGGCATGGGCATTTATCACGCCTGGGTGGGGCATACTCTTGATCCGGGCGGCGTGCTGGGCTTTCACGCCCCCGGGCTGGATCTGCCACCCGGCGGCGGCTACTCATCGGAACAGGTTCAGTCTGCGTTCCAGATCGCCCAGACCGCTGCGAACCGCCTTTATCGCGCCAGCCTGACCGAGGCGGGTGAATGGCGCGCCTTCAACGAATTCATCCTCAGCCGGATCTTCGAGACGCCGCCAAACCGGATGTTCCACATCGAGACCGTGGCAGATGCCGTTCTGGGCCAGATTGGCCTGGGCACGATGCGCTTGCCCGAAAGGATCACCCAGACCGAGATCGCCACGCTGTGCGACGCCGCCTTTCTGACGCAGGCACCCCTGCCCTATCGCACCTCGTCCGCTCCGGCGACCGATGCGTTCCAGCGCGTTCGCTATCAGGGCGCTCATGCCGACGCCGAGGCCGCGGCCAGGCGGCAGATCAGCGTGTCGCGCACCGGCAACCGGATCAATGGCCGGGTCGACGGGTATGACCAGCGCCAGGCGATGCGCGGTGTTCGTTGCGATGTCACCCTTGATCTGTCCAGCATTACTCCCGAGGGCTACCTGTTCTCGTATTGGGCCGGGAACGGCGCCGAGATAACCCTCTGGGAAGCGCAGTTTTTTGAGCGTGACGGTTGGTCGCTCTTTCTGGACGAGCCGGTAGCACGGTTCTACGTGCCGCTTTGGTACATGCACCGGCCCGATACCGCGATCGCGGCGCTTACCCCGTTTACAGGCGCCCCGCGCAGCCCGCAGATCGCGCTTGGCGAAGGTGCCGCCACGCAAGCGGGCGGCACGGTGTTCCGGCCAACGCACCGCGTCCATTCGCTCGACACCGGCTATCTGAACTTGCGCCAGGGCCCCGGCAATGACCAGCCGGTCCTACGCCGCATGGATCACGGTGTTCCTGTGCGCGTGGAAGAAATCAACACACGCGGCTGGGCCTCGGTCACCACACGCGAGGGGCACAGGGGCTGGGCCTACGGGCGCTACCTGCGCGTGCTCGACTAGGCTGGACCAATTGAACTGCTTGACGGCGCCGGTGACCTGCCACTGACCTTTCACCCGGCTGCGACCGGAGCCGGCTGCTGATTTACGCCTATTGGCGCGGGTTGGGCAATCGCCCGGCGCGCGGAACCCTCGCCGCGTGCAGCGGGGCGGGCGATTGCGGTGGTCGGGTGCAAGGCGAAGCCTGCAGGGGTCTGGTAGCCTAGGGCCGAATGGGGTCGCGCGGTGTTGTAGTCGATGACCATGGCTGCGATCAGGTCGCGGGCATGCGCGAGGTTGCGCAACAGCGTCTCGTTCAAGAACTCGTCCCGTATCTTCGCCCGCGCCCACAACTCGTTATTCGCGCGGCGCGCAATTACGGCGGCGGTGCAGGCGGGGTCGTCTTCGTGCCGAGCCACGTTGAGTCTTGGCCGATTGCCCGGCTGCGCCCCTATGCCCGCAATGCTAAGATGGATGGCCAGGTTCGGCTGGAACGTCCCCTGCATGGTGACCGACGATGGCGAGCTGATCGCGAGCCATGGCCGGTTGCTGGCCGCGACCATGCGGTCGCATCCGAATGGGGTGTAGACGATTACAGTGACATCGGGCACGGACCTGCCATCCGTTCCAAGGGTCATCGAACGGCAAGATCCGCCTACGGAGCAGTCGTGTGGAGAATGGCAGCTCTAATCTCCGCATCATCTGCGGTGTTTGATCATGATGACGCCGTGGGGTGTGGACCTGCGCAGGTTGCTTGAAGCCAGGTGACATGTTAAAAAACCTAGGACAAGATGCACTTGTGTCCGAGGTTTTGTAACGATGCTTGCGACGGATCAGGGCCAGCGCGCCCGCATGATCGACTACATGGAAGTCCATGCGCCAGCGCGTTCAAGGGATCTGGCGTCCATCGGCGTGAGCGGAACCACCATCGCGAGGGCGGTGGTAGATGGCGTGGTAGTGCGGATCGGGCGGGGACTGTATCAGCTGCCAGGCAGCGAGCCAGACCTTCATGCAGGGCTGATCGAGATTGCCAAGCTCGCACCAAAGGCCGTCATCTGCCTGACCTCGGCTCTATCCTTTCATCAGCTGACCGACCAACTTCCACGCCGGGTGTGGATCGCCATCGGCGCCAAAGACTGGGCACCGAAGATCGAATATCCTCGCATCCGCATCGTGCGCTTCCGTGAGCCCTACCTGACCAATGGCACCGAGGTCCATCGCATCGGGGACGTGGAGGTCCGAGTCTATTCCATAGCCAAGACGCTTGCCGACGCATTTCGGAACCCGAAGCTTGTAGACCGATCGGTTGCCATTGAAGCGATGAAGGCCGCGCTAAGCGCAAGGAAGGCAACGGCAGGCCAGCTTGCTGCAGCCGCTCGCGAGAACGGGGCGTGGAACCAGATGCGCCCCTATCTGGAGGCCCTGATGTCAAATGGCTAAGCAACCCAAGGACATCGCGGCCTCTGTGCGTTAGCGTCTGCTGAACCTTGCCCGTGCGGAAGGTCAGCTGTTCGATATGGTGCTGGTGGCCTTCGGCCTCGAACGACTGGTGTACCGGCTGTCGGTCTCCGAATATCGCGACCGCTTCGTTTTGAAGGGTGGCATGCTCGTCACCTTGTGGACGGCTGACACTGGCCGCTTTACCCGGGACATCGACTTCCTGGCGTTCGGCTCGGACGAGGAGGCCGAACTGAAGACCGCGTTTTCCCAGATACTCGCCATAGATGGCGATGACGGGCTGGTCTATGACATTGAAAGCCTGACGACCGTCGCCATTCGAGAAGACCAGATCTATGGCGGGATGCGGCTCCGGACCGAAGCCCGCTTGGGTAACATGCGCATACCAATCACCGTGGACCTCGGCTTCGGCGATGCCTTGGCCGATCCGCAATTCGAGATTGAGTACGGCTCTCTGCTCGACTTTCCAGCCGCATCGATCGGCGCCTGTTCACCGGCAACGGTCATCGCCGAGAAGTTCCAGGCCGTGGTGGCGCTGGGC
>CALEZJ010000407.1 GCA_937927885.1 uncultured Paracoccaceae bacterium
CCAAGGCCTGGCCCTTTGAAGAGGCGCGCCGAGTTCTGAAACGCTATGAAAAGGAGCCACCCGCCAAGGGCCATGTCCTGTTCGAGACCGGGTATGGCCCCTCGGGCCTGCCGCATATCGGCACCTTTGGCGAGGTGGCGCGCACCACGATGATCCGCCGCGCCTTCGAGATCATCTCGGACATTCCCACACGGCTGATCTGCTTTTCCGACGACATGGACGGCATGCGCAAGGTGCCGGAAAACGTGCCTCAGCAAGACATGCTGCGCCAGCACATGCAAAAACCGCTGACCTCGGTCCCCGATCCCTACGGCCTTTACGACAGCTTTGGTGGCCACAACAACGCCATGCTGCGCCGGTTCCTCGATACCTTCGGCTTTGCCTATGAATTCTATTCGGCCACCGAATTCTACAAATCCGGCCAGTTCGACGACACGCTGAAACGGGCCGCCGAGCGCTATGACGCGATCATGGGCGTGATGATGGCCAGCTTGCGCGAAGAACGCCAGCAGACCTATTCCTGCTTCCTGCCCATTCACCCGGAAACAGGTCGTGTCCTTTATGTGCCGATCAAGCATGTGGATACAAAGGATTACACCGTCACCTTTGACGACGAGACGGGCCGCGAATGGACCCTCCCGGTGACCGGCGGGCAGGTGAAACTGCAATGGAAGCCCGATTTCGGCGCCCGCTGGGCGGCCCTGGATGTCGATTTCGAGATGTATGGCAAGGACCATTCCACCAACACCCCGATCTATGACGGCATCTGCGAAATTCTTGGCGGCCGCAAGCCTGAGCATTTCACCTACGAGCTGTTTCTTGACGACAAGGGCCAGAAGATCTCGAAATCCAAGGGCAACGGCCTGACAATCGACGAATGGCTGACCTATGCCGCCACGGAATCGCTCAGCTATTTCATGTATCAAAAGCCGAAAACCGCCAAGCGGATGCATTTCGACGTGATCCCGCGCGCGGTCGATGAATACCACCAGCAGTTGCGCGCCTACCCGGGCCAGACGCCCGATCAGCAATTGGCCAACCCGGTCTGGCATATCCACGGCGGCCAGCCGCCCGCCTCGCACATGGTGGTGCCGTTCTCGATGCTGTTGAACCTTGCCTCTGTCGCGGGGGCAAAGGACAAATCCGGTCTTTGGGGCTTCATCCGCCGCTATGCCCCCGAGGCTGCGCCCGAAACTCACCCCGACCTCGACGCGGCCGCCGAATTCGCCGTGCGCTATTTCAACGACTTCGTTGCCCCCACGCGCAGCTTTCGGGCCCCTACCGATCAGGAACGCGCCGCAATGGCCGACCTCGCCGCCCGCCTGCGCGGCTGGGAGGGGGGGCTCGATGCCGAAGCGCTCCAGTCGCTCACCTTCGCTGTTGGCAAGGACCACGGATTCGAGAACCTGCGCGACTGGTTCAAGGCGCTCTACGAGGTCCTTCTCGGGGCTTCCGAGGGCCCCCGCTTTGGCGGGTTCATCGCCCTCTACGGCGTTGACGAAACCTTGGCACTGATCGACAAGGCCCTCGCCGCCTGATCCGTCACGACTGCCGGAAGAAGCCTCGCGAGGGGCCGGGAGGGTGGCAACCCCTCCCGACAGCACGCTCCCTGATCCAGACCCGCCCAAACTGCGTATCCCCAGGCACCAACCCGGAGGACGCCATGTTCAGACTGCTTGCCACCGCGCTCTGCCTGCTTCCCGTCGCCGCCCCCGCACAGACCCCGCCCGAGATCATCGCCGCCCAGATCGACGCCTTTCGCGCCGCAGATTTCGACACCGCCTTCACCTTTGCCTCGGACAATATCCGCGCGGCCTTTGGGGATGCAGCGCGCTTTGGGGCCATGGTGGCGCAGGGCTATCCCATGGTGCTGGACCCGGCCGAGACCCGCTTTCTGGACCGCTTCACGCGCGTCGGCGTGACCTTCCAGCGCGTGCTGATGACCGATCGCAGCGGGGGGGTGTTCCTGCTGGAATACCGCTTTGCCGGAGACGGTGACAGCCTGCGCATCGACGGCGTGCGCATCCTGCCGCAGACCGGTGCCGGGGTCTGAACGCGTATCGGACCATTCCCGCAACGCGCGCCGACCTCAACCGCCCTTAAACCCCGATTGATACCCCCTGTCGCCGGGTGGCCACCCATTCGTGGCCGCAGCCGATGGCTTTTCAAGACAGGGGTCTGAGATGAACAAGGCAGTAACCGAGGGTCTGGTCCTGATGCCGCCGCCCTTTTCCGCGGGGCTCGATGTCTGGTCCAGCGGCGATGGCGTTCCCGGTTCACCCACCTATGACGGTGCCGGGAACGCGGCGCCGGTGCCGTCAGACCCGGATTTCGGCGCTTGCCTCGAACTTCTCAAGACGACGACAACGCAAAAATTGCGCTGGATGGGCCAGACGCCGATCCTTCCCGGCTGTTTTCTGCGTGTCACCGCGCGGGTCAAGGCGGTGTCGGGCGCGCTGCCCACGGTTGCCATCGCAGCCTTTGCCGCCACGGCAGGCAACGCGGCGGTGGCGGGCGTTGTCACCAGCGGGCCTGCGGTGCCACTGACCAGCTACGGCGAGGTGGTCGAGGTCAGCGCGATCATCGCCCCGTCGAACCGGGGCGGTGTCGACATGGTCTGGCCCGGTGTCCACCACGGCTTTGTCGGTCTCGACCTGACCGGCGCCAACGGCGGCGTGGTGCGCGTCGACGATCTGATCGTCGAGGATGTCACCGCCTTCTGGCTGCGCGACCTGATGGACTGGGTCGATGTGCGCGACCATGGCGCGGTGGGCAACGGCGTCGCCAACGACCGCAACGCGTTTGTCTCGGCGGCCGCTGCGGCGCTGGCCGCGGGATCGGGGCTTCTGGTCTCGACGGGGACGTATCACATCGGCTCGACCCTGACCATCGAGGTTCCCGTGCGCTTTCAGGGCACCGTCACCATGCCCGAATCGGCGCGGCTGCAACTGACCAAGAGCTATGACTTTCCAACCTATGCCCAGGCCTTCGGAAACGAGGAGGCTGGTCTGCGCAAGGGCCTTCAGGCGCTGTTCCACTTCACCGACCATGACACCTTCGACCTCAAGGGGCGCCGGGTGTTGATCCAGAACCCGATCGACCTGTCGGCGCTGACCGGGCTCGATTTCTATTCGATCCGGCGGGTGCTGCGGAACGGATTGATCGAGGCAGGCGACAGCAGCGCCTGGAACACCGTCACTGTCACCTCGTCGGCAGTCTATTCCAC
>CALEZJ010000408.1 GCA_937927885.1 uncultured Paracoccaceae bacterium
CCCGGCGCGATGCGCAGCTGGCCGCCGAGGCGCTGGGTCAGGTCCCAGACCTGCCAGCCTTCGACTGTCTGCGGCCGGTTCAGTTTTGCGGGGCAGTCGGGGCACGGCCCCGCGCAGGCCGCGCAGTAGCTGTCGCCCCCGCCGAAGGACCAGTCGGCGAGGGCGCGGAGGCGTTTTTTTCCGCGTCCAGCATCAGGCCCCGGGCGACGTATTGCGCCTGGAAGGCCTCGAAGACCGGCCAGATTTCGAGGAGGGCGTCGATCCCGGCCGGGCTGACGGGCACGAGGTTACCAGCCTCATCGCCAACGCCTTCCCATTCCAGCACGGCGCGGCGCGCGACGGCTTTGGCCATCACGAGGGCCATGTCCTCCTGGCTTGACGCCTCCGACAGGTTGTCGATGGCCGGATCGGCGCGGGCGGAGACCATCAGCGCGGTGGTGAGGGGCGCCACCAGGACGCGCAGGCCCGGCAGCAGGTCCAGCCATTCGGGCCGGTTCGAAAGGTTCAGTCGGATCATGATCAGTATCCCGTGACGGTGTTGACGAGGACGGCGGTGCACATGCGGGCGGGGCTGGTGGCCTTGGCGGCCTGCCAGTCGAAACTGGCCTGGATGCCCTGGGGCCCGGGGATCTCGATCCGCGGGACGGGCAGGTAGACGGCATGGGCGGTGAAGGTGAAACTGGCATTCGCGCCGAGGCTGTAGGCGAACTCGAGCTCGCAAGGCGTGCCGTCGATGGCTTGGGTTACGAGGGCGCTATCGGCGAAGCGCACCTCGATCCGGCCGGTCAGTGCGGCCATGCCGGGATCGGCACCCTCGATCTTGCCGTCGTTGCGGATGGTCTCGATCCGGTCGAGGCCGTTGGCATAGGTGATCTCGGCCGAGACGACATTGCCCACCGCCGTGCCGTTGCGCTTCACCACCCCGTTGAAATGGCCGAAGCGTTGCAGGCCCAGCGCGGTCGGCGTGCCCGCAGCCGTGGTGGCAGCGATGGCCTCGCCCTGCGCGATCAACCGTGCCGTGGCCGTCAGCAAGCCGGATCGGCTCATCTGCCAGCTGAGCTGGTCCATCACGCAGCCCGCATACATCGCGAAGCGTGGCACCTCGGGCATGGCCACTTCGATGGCCATGGAGGGCAGGGTCCAGTTCCCCGACTGGAAGGTGTGGGTTTTGGGCGTGGTGCCGGTCGTGGTCGGGGATCCGAAAGCCGCCTTCAGCCAGAAGCCAAAGGCCTCCACATCGATTGGCACCACCACCTCGCCATCGGCGGTGACCGCGTCCTTGATGGGGGCCAGGGGATCGCGGCCGTAGCCCAGCAGTTCCGAATTCAGCAGGGGCTGTTCCGCGCCGAGCGACGTGCTGGCGAACGGCACTCGCGTGTAGCCGCTGGCGGGCGGGGTGCCGTAAACCGTCTCGAACGCAAGCGCCATTTGCGCCCGCGCGCCGTGTGCGCGTGCCATGGGGGTCTCCTATGTGGGGGATGTCAGGCCAGGGGGCCGGTGGTGGTATAGTGCAGGACGACGGTGATCACCGCCGCCTTCAGGGCCGCGGCGCCCTCGACCGGCAGATCGACCGAGGCCGGGGCCTCGGTTTCGACCCAGTCACAGAGGCCGCCCAGCGTCCGGTCGGCTTCCAGCGCCGCGCCGATGGCGGCGATCAGGTCGTCGAAGGCACTGGCACGGCCGCTGCCCGCCTGGACGACAACCTCCAGCTCGACCCGGTGCTGGTAGTGATAGCGCAGCGGTGACAGCGTCACCTCTGGTTCACCCGGCTGACCGTCGCGCAAGATGAGCAGCCCAGTTGCCGGGATCCGCTCGGGCAGCACCTCGTCACGCAGGGTGAGGGCGGCAAGCGACTGCAGGCGCGCATGTAGCGCGGCGAGGACGGTTTCGCGGGTGGTGGGCACAACATTCGTTCTATAGATCCGCGTGAAGGAAATCCACGGAATCTTCTCAGATTTGGGTTCTTCTTTTAGGAAAGCAGTAAATGACGGCAAAGAAACGACGACGACCAATTCGCTATTCTAATCATGGGCGATCTGACACTCCTCGGTCATCTTGATCAAACCCGAAAACTTCACTGGCCATATCCTTCGCCAAGCGCTGTATTTCTTCATGATCATCTTTCGATAGTTTTTCCCTGACTCGCCGAAAGAATGAAATATAACGATCAAGATTTCCATCCTTGAGAACAAAGTTGAGGTTGCTGTCTGCAAGCTTAACCAACTTGAATACAGCATCTGAAAGTTCTTTGCTTACTGCATCCCTCGGAGCCACCACATTCTGCTGCTCCAGGGAAGCATAGAACCCCTTTTGTTTTTCAATATCTAAAGCCTCAAACGATTCCTCACCGAGCAACGACATCAAAATGTTTCCCGAATCCTGAAGGTTCTTCATGCCAATAGCACAGGCAAGTCGGAACCTCTCTTCGCTCTTGTATCGCGGATCGTGTTGGCTTAGGGCATGAAGCAACAATGGCAGGAGCTCCAAGCTCTGTAGTTTGTCCTTGTGGCTCCGCGACACCTTTCTTTGCATTTTAGACTTTTCATCACCCTGCGTGGACAACAATAATCCATCCAATGCAATTAGCTTTCCCATTTCTTCCAGTGCAAGCACGGAGAGTGAAAGCGCAGGGGCGTGTCTCCCATTCTCTTTTAGCAATTCCGCAGACGCGACTAGATCTCGGATATTGTGCCAGCACGCGACAAATCCTGCTTCCAATATGTCAATTGATGACGTGTAGCTCTGCTTCTTGCCCATTCTCACTTCCTCGTGTTCCAAGCGCGTTGTTACACTGAGCGATAGACTGACGTCGAGATTCATCTGGGTGATCGCGTTTAGATCTCAGTGATCAACCCACCCCGCCACGATCCTCTCCGGCACGCCATCTATGGCCCGCTCGGCATCCCGCGCCAGATCCAGCCTCTTGCGCAGCTTGACCTGCGGCACGAGGAGGAAGATCGGTACCGTCGTCAGCCCGCGGCCGGTCTTCGCGCGGGAGGCCACCGCGCGTCCCTTGCTGTTCAGCCGTCCTTCCGCGACCAGCAGGCTCGGCCCCCTGCGCCGATAGATGAAGCGCAGGCGCAGCCCCGTGCGACGTTCCCATTCGCCGGGGGTGATCCGCCCGCCGCGGGTGGATTTGCCTGCGGCCGGGGTGGGGATTGCCAGCCAGAAGCCGTTGCGCGACCGGATCAGCGGCCCGGTGTCATGCGCGCCGACGATCACCGGGGCGTTCGACCAGACCAGTGCGGCGGCGTTCAGGCTTTCGCTGCCCTTGGGATAGGTGGCCAGCCGGATCGAATTGCCGAGCCGGGTGCCCAGCCCCGCGCCGGTGATTTGGCCGCGCCAGGCGGATTTGAGGCCCGCACCCGCCTCGCGCATGGCGGTGGTGACGGCTTTTTCGCCTGCGGCGATTTCCGCCTGCATCAGGGCTGCGAGGTCGGGGCTGATTTCCAGCTTCAGTTTCATGCAGGCCTCAGGTCCAGCGTCCAGATCAGCCGTTCGCGGTCGCGCAGCGGTTCCCCCTGGATGACATGGCTGTCCGCGCCGATGACGATCACGTCGCCAGGGCGCGGGGCGGGGAGGTCGGCCACGCGGACATCCACCACCGTCGTGTCGCTGACGAAGCGTCCCGCGCCGAAGTCGGTGACGCGATCCGGGGCGCGGCGGACGATGCGGATCGGGCGTTCCTCGGAGGTGGTGGCCGAGATCCAGAGGGCCGGGGCCGCCATGGACGCATGGGTGAAGATGCGGTCCATGGCGGCGGCAAAGACGGACATGAGGAACCCGTCAGTTCGACGTGTGCAGGCGGATCGCCAGCCGCGGCCGCTTGTTCACCGGCAGGATTGAGGCCTCGGTCATCACGTCGATCCAGCGCCCTTTCTCGTCGAGATGCTGGCGGGCATAGGCGTGGTGCGCCTCGTCGTTGGTCACCACGATGTCCTTGTGCGCTGCCAGCTTGCCCAGAACGCGGCGGGTAAAGGCCTCGTCGGACTCTGCGCCCTTCTTCACGACTGACCGCTTCGGCTCGGCCGCGGGCATCAGCGTGTGCCAATTCTCGATCCGCACCTCAGCCTGGTTCAGCTTCTGGCGCATTGCCTCGGACGGGCACAGGTTGAACTCGTCGTAATAGCTGCCCTCGCTGGGCATCAGCACCTGCAGCCGTTCCTTGAGGGTCAACATGGATGCGCAGATCGCGGCTGCGGCCAAGGTCGCGCGGGTCCAGATGCGGATTGCGGCCCCGCCGCGCCAAGAGACGGGTTCTGGTCAGCCCCCCCCGCAAGACCCGGCTTCCTGGCGCCCTCCATTGATCCGGATATGGTCATGGCAAAGACCATATGACCCTGTTGATGGCGCCATAGGACCGGGGACACACCGCCCGCGAACGCTGTCGGCGCAGCGCCTTCATGCGCCAGTGCCGAAGTCGCCCTCGGCCCATTTCGGCTTGCGCTTTTCGACGAATGCGGCAAGCCCCTCGCGTGCATCCGCGGTCATGGCAGTCAGCATGATCTGGCTTTCGGCAAAGGCGATGGCCTCGTGGAACCCCATGGTTTCCATCGCGGCCATGGCGAACTTTCCCCGCCGGATCGCGACCGGCGAGGCACCGGCCAGACGCTCAAGCAGGTGTTGCACCTTCAGGTCCAGTTCGGCCTCGGGCACGACGTAATTGACGAGGCCGATCTCTCTCGCGCGCGCGGCGTCGATCAGATCCCCGGTCAGGCACAATTCCATCACATGCCGTGGCAGGATCAGGTTGCGGAAATACACCTGCACCTGCATCGGAAACACGCCGACCCGGGCCTCGGGCAGACCGAACCGTGCATGATCCGCAGCGACCACGATATCGCACAGCGCGATCAGCCCCATGCCCCCGGCCACGCAGGCGCCGTTGACGCGCGCCACGACAGGCTTTGGAAAAGCGCGGGCCAGCCGTGCAAGGCGGCCGAAGTTGGTCGTCGGCTCTTCGATGCGGTCACCAAAGACCGAGGTGCCCTGTTGCAGGTCGCCCCCGGCGCAGAAGGCCTTGCGGCCCGCCCCTGTCAGGACGATGGCGCGCAGGGATTCATCCGTTGCCGCAGCGGACAAGGCGCCGCCGATCCCGTCGACCACGGCGTCGTTGATGGCGTTGCGCCGGTCCTGCCGGTCGATGACCACCCAAAGCACATTCCCGCGCCTTTCGGTGCGCACGACTGGAGTTTCATCGGTCATTGGCCCCTCCTGGTCTGCATGGTATGGCTCAGGCCCGGATCAGCCCGGTGTCTGCCCAGTTGCGCGGCACCCTGACCGGCATCTCCAGCGCCATCTGACCAAAGGCCTTGCCCTGCGGATCGATGCGCAGCGAGGCCATGCCACCGCCGCCCAGTGCCCGCTCGATCAGGAAATTCATCGCCGACAGCCCCGGAACATCAAAGCGCCGAACCGGACCTTCGACTAGCCCGTCGAAATGGGCAAGCAGGCGTTCGGAGGTGACCTCGCGGCGCAACAGCGGCAGAAAGGCGGGGTCGCGGGCGATGATGGCGATGTTGGAACTGTCGCCCTTGTCGCCCGACCGCGCATAGGCCAGGCGCAAAAGCGGCACCTCGACGGTGTCGCGGTCGGGCGCGGGGGGCATGGACGCAGGTGTGGGCGCAGGTGCGGGCAGGGGTCGGCGCGGGGCGCCGGTCGGCACCGGAACCGGAACACCGGCCTCTGCCCCGATGCTGAGTGTCGGGGACGGCATTGCTGCCTTGTCGACAAGGAAGGTGAACAGCCGGATCAGCGGTGCAGCCTTTGGGCGACCGCCCAAAAGGCCGGTCGTGCCAGGGGCAAAGCCCAATCCGACCGAGCCCAGCTCACGCGCGAAAAGGTCGATCGCCCGGCGGTCGTGATGCGCGACGACCAGACGCAACAAGACCTCGCGGCTGCCCGTCCGCCGGAGAGCGGCGGGATAGGACGCCTCGGCACCCAAAGCCTCGATACGGGTCTGGGTAAATGGCGCAAACCCGTTCCGGTCGAACAGCATCTGCGCGCGCAGCAGAAGCTCGGCGCCCGACCTTTCGGCCTTGGCCGCCGCATCGGGTCCGACGATCGAAACCACCGCGACCGCGCGATAGCCGTCCTGCCATGTCGCCGAAACCTTGTATTGCCCGGTTGGCGGCAGACCCCGTGCCCCGCGCACCTCGACGCGGTCCGGGCCGACCTGCGTGGCCGTGACTCCGGTGAAATCGGCCACCACATCGGGAAGGATATAGGCCGCGGGATCCCCCACCTCGTAAAGAATCTGCTCCGAAATCACCGCGGGCGTGACAAGGCCGCCGGTCCCGGCGGGTTTGGTCACGACAAAGGACCCATCCGCCCGGCATTCCGCAATCGGATAGCCGATGTTGTGCCAGTCCGGCACGCTGTGCCAGTCGGTGTGAATGCCGCCGGTCGCCTGCGGCCCGCATTCCAGCACATGCCCGGCAAGGCTGCCCGCCGCCAAAAGGTCATGGTCATCGGGGGACCAGCCGAATTCATGCATCAGGATACCCAGCGCCAGCGCGGAATCGGCGCAGCGACCGGTAATGACGATCTGCGCGCCCTGGTCCAGCGCGGCGCGGATCGGCAGCGCGCCCAGATAGGCGTTCGCCGTCAGCATTCGTTCGGGGATCGGCGCCCCGGTCGCCGCCTCGCTTATGCCGGCGCCGCGCAGCGCGGCGATCTGCGGCATCAGATCGTCGCCCTCGATCACCGCGATTCGTGGGGCCAGCCCCAGTTCCGCGCAAGCCGCCTCCAGCGCGGCGCGGCAGCCGGCGGGATTGACCCCGCCGCCATTCGTGACCACGGGAATGCCCCGTTGCAGCAGCTCGGCCAGATGGGGCCTGAGGTAGTGGATGACATCGGCCGGATAACCGGCCGAGGGATCCTTCAGCCGGGCCCGGGCCAGCAGCGACATGGTCACTTCGGCCAGGTAATCCATCATCAGGTAATCGACATCGGCCGTAAGCAACTGGCCGATGGCCATGGGACTGTCGCCCCAGGACCCCGAAGCCCCTCCGATCTTGACGATCCTGTCCATCAGTAGGACTTGGGCAGGCCAAGCACGCGCTCGGCGAGATAGCACAGGATCAACTCGCGCGACACCGGCGCCAGCCGCATGCCCACCGCCTCGCGGAAGTACCGCTCGACGTTGAATTCCGCGGCATAGCCCATGCCGCCATGCGTGCGCACCGCGCGGTCACAGGCGTTGAAATTTGCGTCCGCCGCCAGATACTTGGCGGCATTTGCCTCGGCGCCGCAAGGCTTGCCGCTGTCATAAAGCTCTGCCGCGCGCAGGGTCAGCAATTCTGCCGCCATCAGTTCGGACCAGCTTTCCGCCAGAGGATGCTGGATCGACTGGTTCTTGCCGATGGGGCGGTTGAAAACAACACGGTCCTTGGCGTATTGAACCGCCTTCGACAGCGCCCGGCGTCCGATGCCGACACATTCGGCGGCGTTCAGGATGCGCTCGGGGTTGAGGCTGTCCAGCAGGTAATAGAAGCCCCGGCCCTCCTCGCCAATGCGATCCTCGACCGGGATTTCCAGCCCGTCGATGAACAGCGCGTTGGAATCGACAGCGGCGCGCCCCATCTTGTGGACCTCGCGGGCCTCGACCTTGGAGCGGTCCAGATCGGTGTAGAAGATCGTCAGCCCGTCGGTGGGCCGCTTGCATTCCTCGATCGGCGTGGTCCGGGTCAGGAGCATGATCTTGTCGGCGATCTGCGCTGTGGAGGTCCACATCTTGCGGCCGTGGACGACATAGCGGTCGCCCTTGCGCACGGCGCGGGTGGTGATCTTGGTCGTGTCCAGCCCGGCATCCGGTTCGGTCACGCCGAAACAGGCGCGCGTCTGCCCGGCGATCAGTGGACGCAGCATGCGCTCCTTTTGCTCGGGCGTGCCGTGGACCACGATGGCATGCGGTCCGAAGATGTTGATATGCAGCGCAGAACAGGCGGCAAACGAACCGGCGGAATTGCCCACCACCTGCATCATGATTGCCGCCTCGGTCACGCCAAGACCGGCGCCACCATATTCCTCGGGCATGGCGATCCCCAGCCATCCGCCCTCGGCAATGGCGCGGGTGAACTCGTACGGAAAGGTCGCGGTGCGGTCTCGCTCCTGCCAGTAGCGGTCATCAAATCGGTCGCAGATCGCCTTGACGGTGTCCCTGATCTCCACGCGTTCGGGGGTATTGGCCAACGCCTCGGTGTCCATTGATCCTGCTCCTTTCCGGGCCTTCCATCCTCATGGCATTTGCTTTCGAGGACAGTGTGATTTACCGTAGATTCCGAGTTCTCGAAATTTCTTGCGCTACACCGAAATCACTACGGGCGGAGGATTGGCCTGTCAAGACCGGGCCAGGCCGAAAAACCCCGGTTCCTCTTGCCTGTCGATACCCGGATGCGTAGGGAGCAAGGGGCACCAACAGCCGTCCTGCCCAAACAGCGCCGCCATCGTCGGGAGCAAAATGTCCAAGATCGTCAAACGGACCCTGGATTTCTTCGAACTCTTCGCGGAACAGAAGCGGCCTCTCTCGCTGTCGGAAATCTCGCGCCTGCTGTCGATGCCACCGTCAAGCTGCTACGATGTCCTGCAGGCGCTCGAACAGAGCGGCTATATCTACGAGATCGGGCACCGCGCGGGCTATTACCCGACGATGCGCCTGCAATTGGTCGCGCAGCGGATCACCGACAATGATCCGGTCCTGCTGCGCGCCGAGATGCGGCTGCGCCAGTTGCGCGACCAACTGGACGAATCCGTCTCGCTCGCACGGATCAACGGCGCTCAGGCAACCTATCTTCTGGTGTTCGAGCCCTCACATCCGCTGCGTTTCATGGTCAAGGTCGGCGAGAATGTGCGCAGCCTCTACGCCACATCGGCCGGTAAGGCGGTGCTGGGCAACCTGGACCCCGAGGCGCGCAACGCCCGGATCGCCGAAGCGGCCATGACCCCGCTGACCGACCGGACGATCACGGACCGTGACATCCTGCGGCGGGATATCGAAGCCTCGATCCGTCGCGGCTGGTTCCTCAACCGAGAGGAAAGCGTGCCCGGTGGCACCACGATTTCCGCGACGTTCCAATGGAATCGCTCGCTTTTCGTGGTCACCGTCGCGGGGCCGACCGGCCGCATGGAGGCCAGTCTGGACGATGTGGTCGCGCGCCTTCTGGATGCCTGCCGGGATCTGGAGAACCCTGGCTCGGCTCAGCCCGAGGCCTGACGCGCGGCCGGATCGCGCATGCTTGACAGGAGTTTGCCCGACGTTTAGCGCTATTCGCTATGGCGAACGATAATGCGCTCCATCGGAAACTTCACAAGGCGAACCCAGCATGAGCGAGCAAAGCACCCAGAAAGCGCCCTTTCATGGCCCGCTTCACGGTGTCCGGGTGATTGATCTCACCTCGGTGGTCATGGGACCTTCGGCCACCCAGATCCTGGGCGATCTGGGCGCGGACGTGATCAAGGTCGAACACCCCGAGGGGGATTCGGTGCGGGGTATCGGTGTGAACCGCCATGCCGGAATGGGTCCGCTGTATCTGCAGAACAACCGCAACAAGCGAAGCGTCGTTCTGGACCTGAAGACCGATGCAGGCCGCGATGCCTTGCTGGAACTGGTGCGCAAGGCCGATGTCTTTGTCTACAACATCCGGCCCCAGGCCATTGAACGGCTGCGCCTTGGGTATCACGACCTCGCCACGGTCAACCCCGGCCTGATCTATGCCGCCGCCGTCGCCTATGGCCGTGGCGGCCCGGATGCGGGAAAGCCGGTCTATGACGACATCATGCAGGCCGCCGCGGGCGTGTCGAACCTGTTCCACCGGGTTGACGGCGCGCCGCGCAACGCGCCGGTGAATCTGTGCGACCGGGTGACCGGCCTTTATCTGACCATTTCGATCCTGAGCGCCCTTTTTCATCGCGCCCTGACCGGCAAGGGGCAGGAAATCGAAGTCCCGATGCTGGAGACGATGGTGCAATTCGTCCTTGCCGACCACATCGCGGGCCACGCCTTTCAGCCGCCGCTGGGCGAGATGGGCTATATGCGCCTGCTTTCGCGCTTTCGCGGGCCGTATCCCACCAAGGACGGCCATATCTGCCTTGTCGTCTACACGGATCGTCACTGGCGCGCCTTTACCAGGCTGATCGGCGATCCGGACCTGCTGGACCGGGATCCGCGTTTCCTGACCCAGCAGATCCGCACCACCAATGCCGAACTCTGCGGCCAGTATCTGGCCCAGTACACCCCCAGCCGGACCACAGCGGAATGGCTGGAATTCTGCCGCGAGATCGACATTCCCGCATCCCCGGTCAATGCGATCGAGGATCTGTTCGAACTGCCGCATCTCAAGGCCGTCGGTATGTTCAGTGACATGGAACACCATACCGAGGGCACCCTGCGCGTCGCGCGCTTCCCCGTCACCTTTTCCGAAACCCCCGCAACCATCCGCCGACTGGCACCCAACCTGGGCGAGCATACCGAAGAAGTCCTGCGCGAAGTCGGGGAATGGACGCCCGGAAAGGACGCGCTCGGGGCAGGGCGATGACGGCGTCGGCGTCTCTTTCGGAACGGCTGGGCGGCATTGTCGCGACATGGCGGGCCGAGGACATGCCCGACTCCGCCATCCGGGCCGCCACGCGCTGCATGACGCACAATCTGCTGATGGGTTTGGCCGCGGGCGCCGGGCGGCAGCCCCCTTCGCGTTCGGTGCAACGGGCAGACGGCGCCACGCTGCTGAACGGTGGCGCGCGGGTCGCGGTCGAGGATGCCGCCTTTGCCAATGCCGCGCTGATGAACATGCGGTCGCAGGACGACACCCACGAGGCCTCGGTCTCGCATCCGGGTGTGCCGGTGCTGGCCGCATCGCTGGCCCTGGCCGAATCCGAGGGGGCCTCGGGGCAAGATCTGATCACTGCGGTCATCCTGGGGTATGAGGTCCTGTGCCGGGTCGGCAGTGTCTGCGGGCAGGCGATGAGCGCCCGGGGGTTTCGCGCCGGTTCCGTGCTGTCGGTGCTGGGCGCGGCGGCGGCAAGCGCGCGGCTGATGCGGCTGGATGCGACCAGAACCGCGCATGCGCTGGGTCTGGCCTCGCAGATGGCGGCGGGGCATGGCCAGGTCTGGCGCGAGGGCGGCAGCGAATTCACCACCCAGCTTGGCATGGGCGCGCGCAACGGCGTGCTGGCCGCACGGCTGGCACGCGACGGGCATACCGCGGTGCGGCATTCGCTTGAAGGCCCCTCGGGATTTCTGCGCGCCTTTGGCGGGACCGAGGTGGAGACCGCCGACCTGACCACCACGCTGGGGCGGGAATGGCAGGTCGAGGCCGTCACCCTCAAGCTGTTCCCGGTCTGCGCCGTGCTTCAGGGTCCGTTGGTGCTGCTGGCCGAACTGCGGGCGCAACACGGCTTGACGCTGGACACCACGCGCCAGGTGCGGCTGACCCTGTCGCCGTTCGAAGCCACCTATCCGGGGATCGACAACCCCGGGGCCATCACCTCGGCCTCGGCCGCGAAGATGAGCGCGCAGTTCTGCATCGCCCTGATGCTGCGCGACGGCACCGTCACCTTCGAGGCCCTGTCCGATTTCACCGCCGCCGGGATCCGCGCCGCGCAGGGCGCCGTCCTGGTGCGGATCGACCCCACCCTGACCCCGCGCCAGTGCCGGTTGCAGATCACCCGCGCGCAGGGCGACACGCTGTCGGCGGGGCTTGACCAGCCGGTCGGAAGGCCCGCCGATGTCGATATCGACGCCTTTGCCGCCCTGATTGCCCGCGAAAGCGGGCATTCGCCAGGCGCCATCGCGGACCTTGATGCCGCAGTCGCGGGCCTTTGGTCGGGCGGAACCGTCGCGGGACTGCTCGCCGCCTGGGCCAATGCCGCACATCCGGCAATCGGAGGGGCCGAAGGGCAGCGCCGCTGAGGGCGCAACGGGAGGAAGCGATGCGGATAGCGGTTTACGGCGCCGGGGCAAGCGGCGGTCATCTGGCGGTCAGGCTGGTTGGCGCCGGGCACGAGGTTTCGGTTCTGGCACGGGGGGCGCATCTCGACGCCATCCGCAGGACTGGCCTGCGGCTGATCTCGGGCGAGGGGGACACGACCGTCACCGTCACCTCCAGCGATGATCCGCGGAGGCTGGGCCAGCAGGATCTGGTGCTGGTGACCGTCAAGGCCACCGCCCTGCCGGCCGTGGCCGAGGGGATCGGACCGCTGATCGGCCCCGATACCCGGGTGATCTTTTGCCAGAACGGCCTGCAATGGTGGTATCCCATGGGCGGGCAACAGCCGTCGCTGCCCGATCTTCCGGTGTTTCGTCTGGCCGAAAGGTTTCTGGCCTGCATGGCGCCCGAGCAGGTTCTTGGCGGATTCCTCTATACCGCCAACGCGGTGCAGGCGCCCGGCGTGGTGTTCAACACGTCGCCCGGCAACAACCGCATCCGCTTCGCGCCCGCCTTGCCCGGACTGGCCGACGACACCGCACCCTTGCGCGCGGTTTTCGAGGCGGTCGGCATCGCCTCGGAGCCGGTCGATGATGTCCGCCGCCAACTCTGGCGGAAACTCCTGTTCAACATGAGCGGCTCGCTGCTGGCGCTCGCCACACTCAACAAGTCGAACATCTCGCGTCAGGATCCGGAATTGTCCGAAACCTTCTGCCGTCTTGCCGACGAGGGGCTGGCCATCGCCGCGGCCTTTGGCCATCCGCTTCACGACGAGCTTGTCCCGCAAAGGATGCAGGCGATGCTCAATGACCACAAACCCTCGCTCTTGCAGGATTACGAACAGGGGCGGCGCATGGAACTGGCCGAAATCGCGCTTGCACCGCTGCAAATGGCCCGCGCGGCGGGGGTTGCGACACCCACGTTGCAGACGGTCACCGCCATGGTCTGCCAATTGGCCCGCGACCGCGGGCTGCTGTGACGGGCGGCGGTGGAAAAATGACAAGGGACGGCCAGAACGGTTGACTTGGCTCGCACAACCAACCTAGCATCGAATTGTGCGGAAAAATTTTCGCTCGTGCGAAACTGAGATTCGGGGAGGAGACCCATGAGACCGATCATCAAGGCTGCCAGACTGGGTGCTGTCGCTCTTGCGCTGAGCATCGGCGCCGCCCAAGCACAGGACTATCCCAACAGGCCGATCACCCTGGTCGTCCCTTTCCCGCCTGGCGCGGTGACCGACGCCTCGGCGCGTCTGTTGCAGCCGCTTCTGTCCGAGCGCCTCGGCCAGCAGGTCATCGTCGAGAACCGGCCCGGCGCGGGCGGGGTTGTCGGCATGGGGCAACTGGCACGGACCGAGCCTGATGGCTATACGATTGCCCTGACGGTCAACGCGCCGCTGGTCATGGCGCCGCATCTGCAGGCCTCGTTGCCCTATGATCCGGCGACGGATTTTCGCACGGTGGGTCTTTTCGCCGAAACCTATCTGATGCTGTCGGTGCGGGCGGATTCCCCCTGGCAGACGCTGGACGACATCATCGCCGCCGCCCGCGAACGGCCGGGCGAGTTGACCTTCGGTTCGGCCGGGATCGGTTCGGCCCATCAGATCGCGGGCCTTGTCCTGAACGAACTGGCCGACATCGATATCGAGCATATTCCCTTCCAGGGCGGCGGACCGGCGATCCAGGACCTGCTGGGCGGCCATATCTCGATGAGCTATGGCACCATTTCGGCCGTCCTGCCCCATGTCCAAAGCGGCGCCCTGCGCATGATCGGCGCGGTCGAGGCCGGGCGGGTTCCGGGTTACCCCGAAGTGCCGGCCCTGAACGAAACCGTGCCGGGGCTGGAAACCTCGACCTGGGTCGGCATCTTCGCCCCCGCAGGCACGCCTGACGACGTGATGGAACGGCTGAATGCCGCGCTGATGGCCACCGTTCAGGATCCCGCGGTCATACAGGCGCTGGCAGGGATCGGCATGAGCCCGCTCACGAACACCGTCGCCGAGGGCGAGGCCATTCTGGTGCGCGACATCGCCGCCTGGGGTGAGCGGATCGACCTGGCAGGCATCGCGCCGCAGTAACGACACCACGAGGCGGGGGCACCCAGTTGCCCCCGCGACGCCCCAGGACCCTGGCAGCCGGTTCCGGCGCCGCCGCTCCCCTGCCCAACAGCTTTGAACCCTGCCGAAGAAAGGCCGACGAATGGACAGACGCGACCAACGCGATATCGTCGGCGGGTTGATTCTGGTCGCGTTCGGTCTGGGCATGGC
>CALEZJ010000409.1 GCA_937927885.1 uncultured Paracoccaceae bacterium
GCATGAAGCCCAGATCGCGCGGGGTGCCGAAGCCGTGCTCGGCGTTCAGGGTGCCCGGGTCGCGGTCAGGAAGCGGCGCGCCGGGGGGCAACAATTCGAAACTGGCGGCAAATTCGCGGGTGCCGAGGCAAGGCTGGTGAAAGCACTGCCCCTTGGCGGCACGGCGGTTGAAGATATCCAGATGCTTGCCCTCGCTGTCGCTGGCATCGGCCTTCTCGGTCAGCACGAAATGCGCTTCGATCAGATAGCGAGGCGCCACCAGCACGGTCGAGGCGCGCTGCTGGCGGTCCTCATCGACCAGGATTTGCAGCCCGCCGACATCGCCCCGCTTCATCGCCGACTTTATCGAACCGGCGGGTGCCTTATGTCCAACCTCGTTGCGGCGGATCGACTGAAAGCGGATCGGCGCCAGCACATGGATGCGGTCGATCACCCAGAGGATCTGCGGTTTCCAGTGGATCGCCTCCAGAATCCCACGCGCCGCCGAAGGGGTCATCACATCGTAGCTGACACGCTCGACCTTCAGTTCGGGCCGGGTGAACAGGGCGTGTGTGCCTTCGACAAGCAGGCGGATACCGTAAGCCATCAGCGTTCCTCGCTCTGCGACCAGACTACTGGCGCGCGAGTGTTTGGCAAGGATTTTTCTACAGGTTGTGGGACTACCAGATCCCGTCCCCGAGGTAATCCGCGTGTTCCCACAGCAGGCCGATGTCGGGGTGGTAAAGCGACTGTTCCCTGAGAACAAAGAACTGATCGCCGCGAATGTCGGGCGCAACGAATTCGCCCTTGCCGTTGCGGCGCATGATTTCCCGCGCCTTTTCAGGCACCTGCACGGTGAAGGGCTGCAATTGCCGGGCGATTAGGCCGGGGGGAACTTCGGCCAGACCCAGCCGGGCCACGGCGGCCTCGGCCTCATCCTCCAGCGCGACGATCACTGGCACCATCGGGCTGTCGATCATCCGGTAGGCTTCGGCGGTGGTGCGGTAGGGGAAGTTGGTTTCGCTGCGCCCGGCGAGAAAGCTGTCCACCATCGGCTGCCCCATGCGCTCGGGGCCTTTGGTCCAATAGACCTGCTCGAACCAGTCGCGGATGGCGTCTGGGTGCAGAAGGTCTTCGAACCGCCCGGCGGTGCTGCGCATTGCGTCGATCAGGGGTTTCAGGCTGCGCGGCACGGGCTGGCCGGGCGCCTCAAACACGGTCAGGAGGCTGGTTTCCAGCGGGCGCTTGCCCTCGCGGTTCACCCTGCCGGCCGATTGTACCACGCTGTCGAGGCCAGATTCCGCACGCCAGCCGCAGGGAAAATCCAGATCCACCCCGGCCTCGATCAGGCTGGTGGCGATCAGCCGACAGGGCGCGCCGGAGGTCAACTGCTCGCGGATCCGTGCCAGCAAGCGCCGACGGTGGCTCGGATAAAGCCGGGTGGTCAGATGCACGGCGCCCTCCAGCCCTTCGGCCTCAGTGGCTTGGAACAGCTCGAGCGCATGTTTGCGGCTGTTGACGATCACCATGGCCTGCGGCGTGGCGCGCAAGGCGTCCACCAGGGCGGCGTCCTCCATCACGCCTCCCCGCACGATCCGCGCCCGCCGCAGCCGTCCGGCCAGCGCCAGCGGTTCGGGCGCCAGTTCGCGGCCCTCCAGCGGCAGGCCGCCCTGTTTCAACTGGCGGCTGTCAAAGGCGGGTTGCGTCGCGGTGCACAACACAATGCTGCACCCATACCGCGCCGCCAGCACGTCGATCATCCGCAACGTCGGTAGCAGCAGGTCACGCGGCAGGGTCTGCGCCTCGTCCAGCACGATTACCGAACCCGCGATGTTGTGCAGCTTGCGACAGCGCGAGGGGCGGGCGGCAAACAGGCTTTCGAAAAGCTGCACATTGGTGGTGACCACAAGCGGCGCGGCCCAATCCTCCATCGCCAGCCGGGCCTTGTCGCGCCCGTGCTGCTCGCCCTTTTCAATGTCGATGGCGGAATGGTGTTCCAGAACGATGTCGCCAAAGAGGCTGCGAAAGATTGCAGCGGTCTGATCGATGATCGAGGTATAGGGGATCGCATAGATGATCCGGCGGTGCCCGTTTAGTGCTGCATGATCCAGCGCGAACCCCAGGCTGGCCAGCGTCTTGCCGCCGCCGGTGGGTACGGTCAGTGTGAACAGACCCGGCGGCATTTCCGCCTTGGCGCGGATATGGGCCAGTACCTCGGCGCGCAGCTGGTTTAGGTCGCTGGTGGAAGGAAGCCGCGCCATATGGGCGTCGAAACCCGCGCGAAAACCCGGCAACAGGTCTTGCAGCACGGGCCAGTCGCGGTCGTGGAGGCGGTGTTCGATACGATCGTAAAAGGCTTCGGTATCGCGGAAATCGGCATCGACAAGACAGGAAAACACCATTCGACCGACAACCGACAGATCGAAACCAACAGTGTTCTTGTCGCGCAGGCGAGAGATGACCTCGGGCATAAGCTTCGAAAAATCGACACTGGCAGAGGCTGTGACTTCGGGAGGGATTTGGTTCTCATAGCGATCGATGCGTGCTGTCATCGCCGCATTTCCCCCCCTGGCATCCGGCAGCCCAGCATGATGGCCAAGTATCGCATAGGCCAGCAATTCAGCCGCAATGCGCTGCGCACCCGTGGCGGGCTGTAGTAGCGCTGCCGCCCCGGCGGTCGAATGGTCTACCCGAGTTGGATCACCGCGTAGCCGCCGCTGGAACGCGGGGTCATACTTGCCGAAATCGTGCCACGCGCCAGCAATCCTCGCGATTTCAGACAGCCCCAATGCCGCCCCGGCCACCGCTGCGCGCTGCGATGTTGCAAACAGGTGATCTTCCAGGGTTTGCCAGTCACTCAGATCTCCTGGAGAGCCTGAATGCGCAAACGTCTCAAATGTCATGTTTTTCCCGTGTTCTTGGCACGCTGTCTGCGTCATTTGGCGTTTCGTCCGGGCATCTGAAGGAGTCGACCCGTAGACAGATCGCATGGCTCTGTACAGGCTACCACGCTAAACTGGATCAATCGTCACAGATACCAGACTGCTTGTTCTCGGAAGCCGGAACAAAACGGTTGTCGCACTGGCTGGGGCGGAGAGGAAGGTCATTGCGCATCTGTCGTAGCCGGGTTGCGATGCGGCGTCAGTCCTTGAGGAGGTCGGGAATGATCTCGGCCCAGTCACACAGCTAGAGCTACACCCCAACTCTTGGACAGATTTCCGGCTGAGTTAAGCTACTGCCTGCACCTGCTGATCGGTTTGGGTTGGGTTGAAGTAGACCACGGCGGGTGGTTGACCGCCATGGGCAGTGTGTGGGCGATGGTGGTTGTAGAAGGTGATCCAGCGCCCGATGCCCGCCCTTGCCTGCGATCCGGTTTCCCAGGCGTGCAGGTAGACGCATTCATACTTCAGGGACCGCCACAGGCGTTCGATGAAGATGTTGTCCAGGCACCGGCCTTTGCCGTCCATCGAGATCCGGGTGCCGACCCGCTTCAGCCGGTCGGTCCAGGCGAAGGACGTGAACTGCGATCCTTGATCGGTATTCATGATCTCGGGCGGGCCGAACCTGTGGATCGCCTCGTTCAGCGCCTCGCCGCAGAAGTCGGCCTCCGGCGCGTTCGATATCCGCCAGGCCAGCACCTTGCAGGTGAACCAGTCCATGACGGCCACGAGATAGAGAAAGCCCTTCCGCATCGGTAAATAGGTGATGTCCGCGCACCAGACCTGGTTCGGCCGCTCCACCCGCAACCCACCGAGCAGGTAGGGGTAGGTCTTGTGCCCTTTCGCGGGCTTGCTGGTATCGGGCTTGAGGTAGATCGGCGTCAGGCGTATGAGCCGCATCAGCCGCCGGACGCGCTTCTGGTTCACGGCATGGCCTTCGTTCTGCAGGTGCCAAGTGATCTGCCGCACGCCGTAGAATGGAGTTTCCAGAAACTGCTTGTCGATCAACAGCATCAGGTCGAGGTTCATCGGCGTCTCTCCCTGCGGCGCGTGGTAGAACGACGACCGCGAGATCGACAGCAGACGACACTGTGCCCCGACCGACAGCTTGGGGTGGGTTCGTTCGATCATCCCGCGCCTCACTTGCCGATCCAGGGCTTGAGCTTTCGTGACAAAAAATCGTTGGCGACTGCCAGCTCTCCGATCTTGGCGTGCAGGTCGCGGACTGTTTCTTCGGCAAGCTCGGCCGCCGCAGTAGCCTTGCCGCCGCGCTCGAAGATGCCTGTGGCACCCTCAAGCAGCGATCGTTTCCACTGATGAATCATCGTCGGATGCACGCCATATTCGGCCGCCAGCTCCGACACCGTGCGCTCAACCTTCACGGCCTCCAGCGCCACTCGCGCCTTGAACGCCGCATCGTGGTTCCTGCGTTTCGACATGTTCTGATCTCCTCGAGCTTGGAGACCAGCAGACTTCAGATCGTAGCTTCCGTCACTGTCCGATTTTCGGGGAGGAGCTCAGAAGTGATGAACAAACGGTTGATCGACCTAGGGTAAGCCACGCGTAAAAAAACGGGACTGTATCCCGTGCCACTAATCTGGAACCCGAGGATCGGATCTCATCAAGGTCTTGCCGCCAACAGCGGCTGACTCATCAGAGGCAGGATACATTTACGCATGCCGGTGCGTCATCCTCGAAACCTTGCAACAGTGGGGCGGGTCATACATTCTTCCAATGGCCTGCTCAGGTTCTCTCTGACCAGTGGCGTTTACCTTCGCAGTTCAGTAAGTCTTTCTGTATGCTCAGTTCAGCATACATGCGCTTCAGCCTGAGTTTTTCGTCTTCCATGATCTTCAGCTAGCTTGCCTCGGACGCATCCATCCCGCCACACGTCGCCCGCCACATGTGAAACGACGCATCGCACATGCCATGCTCGCGGCACAACTATACATCCGGCACACCAGATTCGGCTTGCCGCAGGATCGCGATGATCAGCGCTTCTGTGTATCTGCTTGTCTTCATTCAGTATATCCTCGTTCATAATGCTGAGAACATTCTGCTTTTTGCAGCCTCTTACTTTCGGGGGGATTACCGACTGCTGACCATCCCCGATCTGGTCGCGATCCTGAACGCGCAGCCGCAATCCCGCTGGACCAACCTGATCGGCGAGGGCATCGGCACCCTGGCGCGCGAACTGGTGGAAAAGGCCGCCTCGGTGCCCGACATCGTGCAATGGTTCGGCGAATGGGCGCGGGACGCTCGTGGCGAACAGCGGGGGCTCTTGCTGATGACGGCCCATCGCGCCAAGGGGCTTGAGTTCGATCATGTCGCGATCCTGAACGGCGGCTGGGATCGTCCCTCGCGCGGCGAGGATGCCGACGCCCCGCGCCGCCTGTTCTATGTCGCCATGACGCGGGCGCGGTCCACGCTGACCGTACTGACCGATGGACCGCATGCCTTCGTGCAGCCCGTTGACGCCGTCCTGTCCCGCCGCGTCACCCCCGACGCTTCCGCCCTACCGCGCGCCTGCCTGCGCTATGTGCCGCCCGACCCCCGGCTGGTGGAGCTGTCCTTTGCCGAGCGTCTGCGGCGGGGCGAACCGTCTCTGGCCGCCATCGCCGCCGCGCGCCCTGGCGACCCTGTCCACCTGATCCGCGACGGAGACCGCTGGAGGATCTACAACGCCCAGGGCCAGACCCTTGCCCGCCTCTCCCGGGCCTTCGCCCCGCCCGAAGGCACCACCTTCCTGCGCGGCGAGGTTGCGGCTATCCTGAACTGGCGGCGCGAGGATGGGGACGAGGAGTATCACCACCTGCTCCGCCGCGAGGCGTGGGAAGTGGTCTTGCCCGAACTGGTGTTAGAAACCCGCGATTGAGTCGCCGGTCTTGGTTGGCGCACCATGCGGGTGGACAGCATGGGGTGCAGCCCCGGTGGTAGTCAGGTGGTAGTAAGGCCAAGCCAAGCCTTGACCGATTTCTACCTAAGTCCTTGGAAAAATTGGCGCGCCCGGAACGATTCGAACGTCCGACCCTCAGATTCGTAGTCTGATGCTCTATCCAGCTGAGCTACGGGCGCGCTGTGGGGGGTGATCTATCGCCGTCTCTCGGGCAGCGCAAGGGGGACAGCGCGATTCCGGGCAGGTTTTTTCGGGTCCGCGCGATCAGGCTCCATGCGGCAGTGTCAGGCAGAATTCGGTTCCATCGGCGTCCGACCGCACCAGATCCAGCCGCCCGCCATGCCCTCGCACCAGCTCGGCGGCGATGACCAGTCCCAGCCCCGTACCGCCCTTTCGTGCGCCGCCTTGAAAAGCCGCGAACAGGTTGTCGCGCGCGCGTTGGGGCAGGCCCGGACCGGTGTCGATGACGCGGATGATTGCCGCCTCGTCCGAATCGCGGGCGCTGATCTCGATCGAGCCGGGACGACCGGTGGCCTCGATGGCCTGCCGGGCATTGCGTACGAGGTTCGAGAGCACGCGGAAAATCTGTTCCTGATCGGCGCGCAGCGACAGCGTGGCAGGCACGTCGACCAGCAATTCCACCGCACAATCCCCCGAACAGGCAAGGGTTTCGCTTTCCACCAGATCTTCGACCAGTGGCCGCAGGGCGAACTGCGTCAGGCGTGGCGGTGGTTCTTCTGCCTTGCCAAAGGCCAGAGTGCTTTCGCAAAGGTTCACCGCGCGCGAGAGAGAGTTGACCAGCTTGGGGGCTGCACGGTTCACGGCGGGATCGCTGGACCCTTCCAGTCTGTCGGCCACCAGAGAGGCGGTTGCCAGGATGTTGCGCAGATCGTGGCTGATGCGCGCGACAGCACCGCCCAGTTGCGCCAGCCGTTCCTTTTGCCGCAAGGCGGCCGTCAATCCCTCCTGCATGTGCTGCAAAGCCTCTTCGGCTGCGCGCAGCTCGGTCACTGGCGAGGCCGGGGCAATGATGCGGCGGGCGTCCTCGGGCGCCTTTGCGTAGGCTTCCATCGAGGCCATGACGCCACGGATCGGCCGCACGATCAGCAGGCGCACCGAAAGGAACAGCAGCGCCGCCGTAGCCAGTGCGATCATCCCGGAAATCAGCAGGATTCGCGCCGCGTAATCACGCAGCGCGCTGCGCAGCGGGTCAGCGTTCATGGTGACTTCGATCAGCAGGCCGGCCTCCTGCACCGGGTCGCCGATCAGGCGCACGATGGTACCCGAGGGCGCAAACAACGCTACCAGCCCGTCGCGCATCATCGACAGGGGCTCGGAGTCGCGCAGGTCATACGTCGCAACTGCAGGCCCCGGCACCGGAGAGGACAGCACCAGTTCGCGCAACGCATCGCGCCGAAGGACGACGTTATAGACCCCCGCGGTATTCAGAGGCTCCTCGGCCAGCTTGTCTGAAATCTGCCCGTCCGAGGCCAAGAGCGCCAGAACGGCGATCTGTGCCCGTTCCAGGCGGGTCAGCAGGTAATCCTCACGAAAGCGCGCGACCGAGGGCACGAAAATGAGCACTTCGGCCAGAAGGACGAAGATCAGTGTCAACAGCAGGAATCGGCCCGAGAGCGTCCGAAAGAACATGCCTGACTCATGGGTGGGGGAGTCAGGGAACCCAACGTTGTACGGCCCGGACCACCCGCTTGATCAAAGGATTATCAAACAGTTTGGGGGTAAAATAGGCGCCCGCCGCGCGTTTGGAAAGCTCTTGCAGCGTCGGATAGGGCAAAACTGTTCCCGCTATCGCGCCAAGTTTCAGACGGTTGGCAACGGCAAGGGACCAGAGGCCTATCATCTCGCCCGCTCCATGCCCCGCGGTGGTCACACCGACGGGCCGACCCTTGAAGACCATAAGTTTGATCAGGCCCCGGGTCTGCCCTTCGGCCATTGCACGGTCACTGGCATCGAACCCCAGCCGCAAAACGGTCAGCGCGGTGCCATGGCGGGCGCGGGCGTCGGATTCCGTCAGGCCGATCTGCGCCAGTTCGGGGGCGGTATAGGTCACGCGCGGGATATGATCGGCGCGCGCACGCGCGGGCAGCGCGAACATCAGCGACCGGATCGCTACCCCGGCGTGATACCCCGCGAGGTGGGTGAACTGCCCGCGCCCCGCCGCGTCGCCGATGGCGAGCACGCGGCGGTTGGTGGTGCGCAGGCGGTCGTCCACCCGGATTGCGCCGGTTTCGGTGACGACGCCTGCCGCGTCCAGGTTCAGCCGGTCGATTGCAGCCGTGCGTCCGGTTGCGACAAGCAGGTGCGAGCCCTCTACGGTCCGGCCGTCGGCGAGATGCAGGGTGATTGCCCCGGTGGAGCCGCTGACGCGGTTGACCCCGCACCCCTCATGGATCGCAACCCCTTCGGCGCGCAGTTGCGTCAGCACAAGTGCCGCCGCCTCGGGATCCTCGCGGCCAAGGGCGCGCGCTCCTTCGATCACGGTCACTGCACAGCCCAAACGCCGATGCGCCTGCGCCATTTCGAGCCCGATCGGCCCGCCGCCCAGAACCAGCAGGTGCCGGGGAGCGGCGCGCAGGTCAAAGAGGGTCTCGTTGGTCAGATAGGGCACAACGTCCAGCCCCGGAATTGGCGGGATTGCGGGGCGCGAGCCGGTGGCAATGACAAAGCGTCGCGCGCGGACAATCTGGCCATTCACGTCAAGACTTCGCGGCCCCGTGAACCGCCCCCAGCCGCGCAGCACCTGCACGCCCAGCCCTTCGAAGCGTTCCTGCGAATCATGAGGCTCGATGGCCGCGATGGTGGTGGCGACATGCGCCATCGCGGCGGCGTAATCCACCTGCGGCACGGTTCCGATGACGCCGGAAAATCCCTTGCGCTGCGCCTCGGCGGCCTTGGCGACCGCTAGCAAGGCCTTGGACGGCACGCAGCCGTAGTTGAGGCAATCGCCGCCCATGCGGTGCCCCTCGACCAGCACCACCCGTGCGCCCATCTGCGCCGCACCCGCGGCGACTGATAGCCCCCCGGCGCCGGCGCCGATCACGCAAAGATCGGTTTCGATCATGCCTGCCTCCCTTGCCATTGTTTCACCAGAACCGGCAGGAACGATAACGCCGCAAGAGCGAGGAGCGGCGCCAGAACCGCAGGGCGGAAGATCAGCCCCAGATCCGGTGTGCCGCCCGCCGCGAACACCTCGCCCAGCCCGGCCCCGACCCAAGTATAGACCAGCGCACCGGGCAGGATGCCGACCAGCGTAGTCCAGGCAAACCGAACCAGCGCCACGCCCAGAAAGGCCGGGATCAGGTTGGCCAGAAAGAACGGCACGACCGGCACCAGCCGCATGGTCAGAAGGACCGACACCTCATTGGTGCGGATCGCGGCGGCCAGGCTTTCGGCCTTGCCCTCGGCCAGCCGTGCCCGCCAACGCTCGCCAAGCCCGGCGCGGACAGCGGCGAACACGGCGATGGCGCCGAGGGTGGCGCCGGTTACATTATAGAGCACGCCGGGAAACAGGCCGAACACAAAGCCCCCGGTCAGCGTGACCCAGATCGCCCCGGGGATGGAGAATGCAACAATGGCGCCATAGGCGGCCACGAACAGGGCAGGGGCGACAACGGGGTGCGCCGCGCGCCAGTCCAGCAGTGCCATGCGGTTGTTGCGCAACGTGTCAAGCGAGAGCGAGTCGCCAAAGATCAGGATGCCCGCCAGGGCACCGGCAAGGAGCAGGGCCAAGGGAAGCCAGCGGCGCAGGATGGGGGGCATGGTCACTCCGGTTTGCATGGGCTTTACGGTGCCCACTGCATCCGCGTTACAATGGGGCGGGCCGCGCGCATGACAAGGGCGATCTGCTCGCGTCTTTTTTCCATCTGGGACACGGCACTTGGTTGACTCGGGCGCCGGGCACGGCTATTGCCCGGCCCTCAGAATGATCATTGCCCGATCCCGCAAGGCGAGCCGGGCCCAGACCAAAGACAAGAACAAAGGACCGGAGCGATGAAACGCACCTATCAGCCCTCGAACCTGGTTCGCAAGAAGCGCCATGGTTTCCGCGCCCGCATGGCTACCAAGGGCGGCCAGAAGGTGCTGAACGCGCGCCGCGCTCGCGGTCGCAAGAACCTCTGCGCCTGAGGCCCGCTGGGCCCTCTGACTGACATGAACCCGCCGGATGCGCCCAAGACCAGCCCTGATGCTGGAAACCGGGTGGACCCGGCGGTTTTGTCCTGTTTGCATACCCTGAAGCAGCGCCGCGACTTCCTTGCCGCAGCCCGCGCCCGCCGTGCCCCCGTGGCGGGCTTTCTGTTGCAGGCACGCCAGCGCGGCGCCGATGAGCCGGGGCAAGGCATCCGCGTGGGGTTCACCTGTTCGAAGAAGGTCGGCAACGCCGTCACCCGCAACCGCGCGAAACGTCGCCTGCGGGCTTTGGCGCGCGAAATCCTGCCCGCAGGGGGAGTTGCGGGCTGGGATTATGTTCTGATCGGCAAGCCCGGCGAAACCGTGACGCGCGATTTTGACGATCTGCGCGCGGATCTGGCGCGCGCATTGGCCCGCATTCACGCCTGAGGCGCGGTTTTTCCGGGTCCACCCGGCCCTGCGTCGTCGGGAGTTTCCAGCTGCCAGGGTGCCTCGACCAGCGATTGCAGCAGGTCGAGACTGCGCGCGGCATAGAACCCGTCCGATACCCTCTCGTCAAAGGCATAGCACAGTTTCAGGCCCGGTCGAACTTCCAGAACTCCCTCGGGTGTGACAAAGGGCATTGGCCCGGCCTTGCCCATCGCCATGAAGATCGACAGCGTTCCATGTTCATACATGTGATGCCAGGCCGCATCGATGCCGATCGAGCCCAGATTGGTCACCATCAGCGAGGCATAAAGCGGGTCATTGCGGATCAGACTGACGGGCAACAGGTTCCAGTGGTCCGCCCAGCGCTGCAGCCAGACCAGAAAGCTGACCGCAAAGCGGGGCAGGCGGGTGACCAGATCGACCTCTTTTTCCGAGGCTGTCCGCTGGGTCGAGCGGCCATTGGCGGTCGCCTCCTCGATCCGCGCGCGCGTCGCGGTCAGCCCCATGTCGGCCGGAAACTCTTGCTTGACCACCGTCAGCTTCGCATCGTCGTCCTTGGCCTTGATGACCGAAACCGAGATTTCCACCGCGTTTCTTTGCCATAGCCTCTGCCCGGCGACAAAGCGGTTCATCCGCGGTCGCTGATGCAAGGTGCGTGCGGCAGCGGTTAACAGGATGTGGAACAGCGTCAGCCGTGGGCGGGCGGGATCGGCGTTCCATCGGGCCAGGTAATCCTGCGTCGCGCCCAGATCGACGCTGTGTTCGAAATAGACCACGGCATCCGCCCGGCGCGGCATGATGAAGGGCATGATCCGACGAAGCCGGGGCAGGTCCGGGACCCGTGTGCCATCGGGGCGGTCGCGCAGGATCATCGGGCCTCCGGTGCTGGGTCCTGTCGGGCTAGCATCGGTTGCGCCTTCGAATCAAGCATCGACTTGCTGCCCCCGGGCGCCGTGCTAAGGTCTGCGCCATGCAGGCAAGGCATGTCTTTCCAATCAGGGGGCCCTTGGCAACAGGGCTGGAGCGGATTTTCGCCGGGGTACTGGCACGCCCGCTCTGGCCTGCGCTGGTGCTTGCGCTGGTCACCCTGCTGGCGGGATGGCAGGCAAGCCATCTGCGAGTGGCGGTCGATTTGTCGGGGCTGATCGGCCCGCAGACCGAGGGCGCAAGGATGATGCGCGACTATCAGCAACGGTTCTCGCCGATTCGTGCCGAGGAGGTGCTTCTTGTTCGTGCGCCGGAACTTGCGACCGAGCAGGGGCTGGAGACTCTGGAGGATTTCATCCTCGACCTGCAATTCCTGGACCGGGTCGAGCAGGTGATCAGCCTGGCCGCGCTACCCGCCCCGGGGCGCGAGGGGGCATGGCTCTCAGGGCCGGAACTGGCGGATCTGCCGCCGGTGGAACGGTTGCAGGCGATGCGTGCGCTGCACCCGCTTGCCGCGCAACTGGTCTCGGCGGACCTGACGGCAACCGTCGTTGTGGTGGTGCCCGGCGCCGGGCAGGGGGGCGAGGGTCTGGCGCAGGACATTGCCGGGCTGACCGAGGGGCTGTCGGGATTCGATGTGACCAACGTCGGCCTGTCCGAGGTGCAGCGCGCCATTGCCGCCGAACTGATCCGCGACCTGGCGCTGCTGATCCCTGCCGCGGTGGTGATCTGTCTGGCGCTGGCCGCGCTGGTGATGCGCGATGCGCGGGCGGTGGCGGTGATCGCGCTGCCCCCGGTTGTCGGGTTGGTGTGGTTCTTTGGCTGGATGGGGGCCACGGGTGCGCCCTTTGACCCGGTGATGGGTGCCCTGCCGGTTGTGCTGATCGTGCTGGCGTTTTCAGACACGATCCATCTCTTCTTTGCTGCCCGGCATTCCGCGCTTGCCGATGGGTCCGGTGCGGCCTCGCTCGCCCCCGCGCTGGCCGAGACCGCCCCGGCGGCCGCCCTGACCAGCCTGACCACGATGATCGCCTTTGCCACCCTGGCGATGCCGGACAGCCCATCGCTCAACGCAATGGCATGGGCGGGCAGCGTCGGCATGGCGCTGGCGCTGGCAGCTGTCTTGACGCTGACCCCGGTCCTGATGGCCATTCTGGGTGCGCCCGCGCCTGCCCGCCCTGCGCCGCGCCTTTGGGCAGGGGCCGTGCCGCTGGCGGGCCGGATTGCCGCGTACCCCGCCCGCGTTGCGCTGGCGGCGGCGGTGTTGCTGGCGGTGCTTGTGGTGGCGCAAAGCCAGTCGCGGGTCGGGTTTCGCTATGCCGATTACCTTCCACGCGGCGCCCCGGTGACCGAGGCACTGGCG
>CALEZJ010000410.1 GCA_937927885.1 uncultured Paracoccaceae bacterium
GTGCAAACCCGCCCCGCCTGCAATCAAACCTCCTGCGGCATGGCACATGGGGCATTATGGACAGGCCATCGGTTCGCAAAATCGCTCTGGCGGACAAGGCGCAATGGCAGGCGCTGTATGAGAGCTATCACACCTTCTATGACCGCCCAGACCTGCCGCAATCATTCTATGATACCGCCTTCGGCCGCATCATCTCCGGCGATCCACGCGATTATCGCGGACTGACGCCAAAGCCGGCGGGCAGGTGCTGGGGCAGACGCATTACGTCCTTCACCCGCATCCGTGGTATCCCGAGGGCACCTGCTATCTTCAGGATCTGTTCACCGCCCCCCGGCAAAGCTGAAAATCCCCCGACATCATCGGCAAGGCAGAAGAATTTTTCCACATTGCGGCGATGCCGCCCCCGCCCCTAAGCTGCGCGCAAAACAGGAGGACATGACGATGACCCAGGGCTTCGACACGATGGCGATCCATGCGGGCGCGGCGGCCGATCCGGCGACCGGCGCGCGGCAGGTGCCGATCTACCAGACCACCGCCTATCAGTTCCGCGATGCCGAACACGCGGCAAAACTGTTCAACCTGCAAGAGGTAGGCTATATCTATTCGCGCCTGACCAACCCGACCGTGGCCGCCCTGCAATCGCGGGTCGCGGCGCTGGAAGGGGGCGCGGGGGCCGTCTGCTGTTCCTCGGGCCATGCGGCGCAGATCATGGCGCTGTTTCCGCTGATGGGACCGGGGCTGAACATCGTCGCCTCGACCCGGCTTTACGGCGGCACCGTCACGCAATTCGCCCAGACCATCCGCCGCTTTGGCTGGTCGGCGAAATTCGTCGATCTGGACGATCTGGACGCCCTGCGCGCCGCCATAGACGACAACACCCGCGCGGTGTTCTGCGAATCGATCAGCAACCCGGGCGGCTATGTCACCGACATCCCCGCAGTGGCGAAAATCGCGGATGAGGCGGGGATTCCGCTGATCGTGGACAACACGCTGGCCTCGCCATATCTGTGCCGCCCGATCGAGATGGGCGCGACGCTGGTCGTCCACAGCCTGACCAAATACATGACCGGCAACGGCACCGTGACCGGCGGCGCGGTGGTGGACAGCGGCAAGTTCGACTGGTCGGCCAGCGACAAGTTCCCCAGCCTCTCAGCCCCGGAACCCGCCTATCACGGGCTGACGTTCCACGAAACTTTCGGCGCGCTGGCCTTCACCTTCCACGGCATCGCCATCGGGCTGCGCGATCTGGGCATGACCATGAACCCGCAGGGCGCCCATTACACGCTGATGGGGATCGAGACCCTGGGCCTGCGGATGCAGCGGCATGTCGAGAATGCGCAGAAAGTGGCCGAATGGCTGGAGCGGGATCCGCGCGTGGCGTCGGTCACCTATGCCGGGCTGGCCTCCTCGCCTTGGAACGCGACGGCGAAGCGGCTTTATCCCAAGGGCGCCGGGGCGCTGTTCACCTTCCAGATCAAGGGCGGGTATGAGGCTGCGGTGAAGCTGGTCGATGCGCTGCAACTGTTCAGCCATGTAGCCAATCTAGGCGACGCGCGGTCACTGGTGATCCATTCGGCCTCGACCACGCACCGGCAACTGACCGAGGCGCAGCAGCGCGCCGCCGGCGCCGGCCCCGAGGTGGTGCGCCTGTCCATCGGCATCGAGGACGCGGACGACCTGATCGCCGATCTGGATCAGGCACTGGCCAGGGCGACCGCCTGAGATCACCGGACGAAAAAAAGGGGGCCTAAAGGCCCCCTTTGATTTCAACGCCCTGCGGACATCAGTTCGAAGGCGCCTCGGCCTCGGGTGCATCGTCGTGCGTTGACCGATTGTCGCCCTTGCCCGGCCGGCAATCCGGGTCGATCAGCGCGAATTCCATCTGCACCTGCGCCCCCATCACCACCTGCCCGGCCTGCACCGGCACCGAGGCCGCGGTCGCCTCCATCATCGCCTGCTGCCGCATCATTGGGCGCGGCCCTTCGGACACCATGCCATCCTGCATCGCCAGCACCCGACCAAGCCGCAGCCCCGCCGCCTCGGCCAGAACCTCGGCCTTGTG
>CALEZJ010000411.1 GCA_937927885.1 uncultured Paracoccaceae bacterium
GCCTTGATCAGCGCCAGCACCAGCACCACGGCCAGGTTCGGACCCAGCAGCGGCAGGGTGATGCGCCAGAACACGCGGGCGGGGGGGGTCGCGTCCATTTCGGCGGCCTCGTAGAGGTCTTTCGGGATCGCCTGCAGGCCCGCCAGCAGGATCAGGGTGAAAAAGCCCATATGCGCCCAGGTGCTGACCCCCACGGCGGCGGCGAAGGCATAAAAGCGGTCGTTCAGCCAGACCACCGGATTGCCGCCAAAGGTGGTGACGATCAGGTTCAGCAATCCGTCCCGTTGCAGGATCCAGCGCCAGATCAGGCCGACCACCACGGGCGAGAGCAGCACGGGAAAGAAGAACACGGCGCGGAAGAAGCCGCGGCCGGCGATGTTGCGGTTCAGGATCAGCGCGGTGATCATCGAGACGGTCACCATCAGGCTGACCTGGAAGGTCACGAAGATCGTGGTGTTGCGCACCGCGGTCCAGAACTGGTCCTCGCGGCAGGACAGCGGTTCAAGGTAGTTGCGGCAGTCGAGGAGGCGCCCGTATTGCTCGGGGCCGACATAGCGCCGGTCGCCCAGAAGGATTTCCGCCCCGCCGGTCAGCGAATAGGCGAAGTTCAGGATCAGCGGGATGATGACGAACACCCCGAAGACCGCCATGTTGGGCAGAAGGAAGAGGGCGATCATCCCCCCCGTGCCCGTGCGCCGCTGCCACAGGCGCAGCACCGGGTCCAGCACCCGGGCGATCAGGACGAGCGGTGAGGTCACCGCCCGTCCCAGCAGGGTTGCGATCCCTGCCATGTGTCAGCGCGCCGCCGCGACCTGGTCGGCGATGTCGCGGTCGATCAGTTCGCGGGCCTGCTCCAGCGTGATCTCGCCGGCCATGACCTGGCTGATGCGGGTGACCAGAGCACCGTAATAGGTGTTGGCCCAGCGCCAGGCGGGCAGGGCGTCGGCGGCGGGCAGGGTTTCGCCCGAGGCCTCGACAAAGCGCGACAGGGCAGGCGGCACGTTCGGGTCGGCCGACTGGAAGTTCAGCCCGCCGGCCGCGACGATCCCGGCATGCGCGGGCAGGAACAGCGTGCGCTCGGTGAATTCGCGCACCACGGGTTCCGAGGCGAGGTAATCCATCACCCGCGCCACCGCCTCGGGGTGCTGGGTATAGCGCACGGCGACCAGTGCCGCGCCCCCCGCAAGGCCCGAGCAACCCGCCGTGCCGCAGGGCGAGCCGATGGCGACCCAGTCAAACGCATCGCCGATCTTGGTCGATAGGTTCGCCACCTGCCACGAGCCCGAATAGTAGAACGGGATCTGGGCGTTGGCGAAATCGTCGGCGGCGGCGCGGTAGGTGGTGCCGGCGGCCGAAACCCAGGTGTCGGGCAGCATCAGACCCTGTGCGGTCCAGTCTACCAGACGACTGGCAAAGGCCATCGTGCCCTCGTCGACCGGGGCGGGCAGGCCGTCCTCGCCGATGTAATTGGCACCGAACGAGGCATTCGGGCCGGAAATGCGGTGGCCCGAGCGGTCGATGGCAAAGGCGGCCGGCAGGCCCTGGCTGACCATCACCTGACGGCTGGCCTCGATCCATTCATCCCAGGTGGCGCCCCGGCCCGGCAATTCGACGCCCGCCTGTTCGAACAGCGTCGCATTGGCAAAGCCGCCGACCAGCGTGAGCTGCGTCATGAAGCCGGGGATCGCGTCGGACCCGTCGGGGCGCATCCAGTCGAACCGGTCGCCAAAGTTGGTGTCCCAATAGGTCGCGTCGGCGACATAGGGGCGAAGGTCCAGCCAGTGCTCGGCCTGCGCCTTGAGGTTGGTCACCCGCGCGATGTCCGGCCCGGTGCCCGAGGCCAGTTGCACCGGCAGTTGTTCCTGGATCACCTGATAGGCGACATTGTCCAGCACCACGTCGATGTCCGGGTTCGCGGCCTCGAACCGCGACAGGAGGTCGGCGATCACCTCGCCCTCGACCCCGTCCGAATACCACATCACCCGCACCTGCGTCTGCTGCGCTGCCGCGCTGCCCGCGACCAGCGCCAGAACCGAGGCGCACATCCAGATTTTCTTCATCCGTCTTCCTCCCGTTTCACGGGGCCATCGGCCCCTGTCCTGCCTCCCCTCAGAGCGGGCCGCGCGGCAGGATTTCGCGCGTCCCCTCCACACTCGTCGTCTGGGGCGACAGGTGCCGCCCCTCGGCCTCGATGCGGCCATCGGGCCGCATCGTCACCGGGCCGTAATCGGGGTCCTCCACCACGATCACGCCATTCTTGTCCTCGCGCAGGCCCAGCCCGGCAAAGCGGGCGGCAAAGGCGGCCGCGTCGCCGTGCAGCGCGGTCGAGCCCAGCCGCACCAGCCACCAGCCCTCGCGCCCGGCCAGCCGCAGTTCGTGCCCTGCCGTGGGGCCCAGCGTCACGAGGTCCAGCGTGCCCGAGCCGCGCAGCATCAGATGCGCGCCCCCGGCCTGCGCCAGCGCGGTGTTGCCTGCGACCCGGGCGGTGTCGAAATCGGGCGCCGGGAACCATGCATGGGTGAAGTCGGGCTGCGGCGCGACCCCGCTGAAGCGCACCAGCGCAAGGTCGCGGTATTGCTGCACGCGCGGCACCGAGGCCGAACCGCCCCAATAGGAGGGTCGGCCATAGCCCGAATGGATGACCTCGCCCGGATGGTTGATCCAGACCTGCGCCGCCGGATTCGGCCCCAGACGGGCGTGGATCAGGGTTTCCTGATAGCCCCAGTCGCCCCAGCGATAGGCCATGGCGCTGCCCATCGCGTGATCGGCGTTTTTGTGGTGGTAAAGCCGGGCGAAACAGCCCTCGCCCTGCGCGAAAAGCCATTCCTGGGCCTGATCGCCGGTCAGGCTGGCGCGGGCGCGCAGATCCTCGAGCGTCAGGCCATGGTCACGAAGGCACAGCGCCAGTTGCGGGGTGGCGTGAAAGCGCGCGCCAAAGCTGCCGGTGCCCCACAGAAGGCGCCCGATGGCCGAGAGTTCCAGCGTGGTCGTGCCCCTGAGCGTGTGTTCATAGCTGCGTCCCTGCGCCGCCGTCAGCACGCCCTGATGCGCCGAATTGGCGACGATCTCGACCAGACGGGCGATGCCGCGCCCGGCGCGGGCGCGCAGGCCGGCGTCGGGCGACAGCGCGAAGATCGCGGTCAGTCCTTTGAGGTCGATGGGGAAATAGGGGGCGGAATTGAATTCGGCCATTTCCCATTGTTCGAAATGGTCGAACCAGGCGTTCAGCCGTTGCGCCCCGACGCGCGATTGCTCGGCGCCTGTGCGGCCTGAGCGAACGAAGGTCGCCTCGGGCAGGAGCGCGCCGCCCAGATGCGCGGCGGTATGGAACAGAAGCGCGTGGTTTTCCGAGAAATACCATTGCACGTCGTTGCCCGGCTCATCCATCCAGTAGCGATAGCCCAGAATGGTCCGGTCGATGCGGGCGCAGAAGTCCGGCCCCAGCAGGTCGGGCCAGCGCATCCGGCACCACAAGAGCGGCACCAGCGCGAAATCCGCGCAATCCCAGCAATCGTCGATGCGGGTGAGGGCGGCGGCAATCATCGCGCGGGTTTCGGCCCCGCCGTCGCCCAGCGCGAGGCGGGCGATGGCGGTGACAGTGTCGGCCTCGCCGCCTGCGGCCACGGCGCGCAGGGTTTCAAGGATGCGCGCGTCTTGCGAGGCCGGGGCGGGGCCCTGTTTGCCGGCATGGGCGATTTCGGTGCCCAGCACGCGGGTGGCGGTAAAGCCCTGGGCACTGAGGCGCACCACCACATGGCGAAAATCGCCGGGCAGGTCGTTGGCGTTGCCAAGGTCGATGGTCTGCGTGTCGGGGGTCAGGTCGCGGTGGATCGGCGGGAAGGGATCGTGCGACATGAAATCGCCCTCGATCCGGATTTCGGCCTGTGCCGAAATCCCGAGGGGGGCGGGCAGGTGCAGGGTGACGGCAACGCCGTCATGGGTCGAGCGCGGGATGTGCAGGGTTTCCAGCGCGCGCTCGATCGCCTCGGCCTGGGCCTGCGAGCAGGCCACCGGGATGGCCTGATCGGCGGCGGGACCCGAGAGGTAGTCGAGCTGGATGTAGAAGCGCGTGTCGCGCTCGGCGAGGTCGTCGAAGAAGATCTCGATCCGGTTCTCGCCCGCGCGCAGGTCCACCTCGCCCTCGACCGCGCCCTCGAAGTTGCGGATGTAGGCAGCGGAATGCAGCACCTCGGCGCCGTTCACGCGCAAGATCGCGCCGCCGCAGGTGGAGAGCCTGAGGCGCGCCTTGCCCGGGGCCTTTGCGCGGATCAGCGTCTCGGCCCTTGCGGCAAGGCGGGTGGCGCGAAACCAGAAGCCGGAAAGGTCGAGGCGCGGCGAGCCAAAGCCCAGCCAGACCGTCTGAGGCGTGCCGGTTGCGCGTTCGTCGGGGCGCTTGCCCCGGTATTCGGCGGCGAAATCGGTGCGGCAGGGGTATTCGTGCGGGATGAAGTTCTTGTCCTTGGTCAGGAAGAAGAACGGGTCCATCGCCCCCGCCATCGGGCGCTCGGGCACGTCAAAGCGCGCCTCGGTGACGCTGGAATGGCGCCACAGGGTGACGGGTTGGCCGGCGGCGAGAGGGCGGGAAAGGCGCGTCATTTCAGATCCTTGATCGCCACGGGCGACACATCCTGGTAAATCTGGTTCTCTCCGGTCATGCCCCAGACAAAGGCATAGGGCCCGGTGCCCGCCCCCATATGGATCGACCAGGCGGGCGACAGGATCGCATCGCCCGAGGCCACCATCAGGTGGCGCGTGTTGTCGGGGCGGCCCATCAGGTGAACCACGCGGTCCTCATCGGCCATGTCGAAGTAAAGATACGCCTCCATCCGGCGTTCGTGCAGATGGGGGGGCATGGTGTTCCAAACATTGCCCGGCGCCGGGTCGGTGATGCCCATCAGGAGCAGGCACGAGGGCGCCACCTCGGGGTGGATGTACATGCGCAGGGTGCGCAGGCTGGCGCGGGAGGAGTCGCCAAAGGTCAGGGGTTTGGATTGCGCCTGTGTGATCAGCCGGTGCGGCAGGCTGGCCCCGGCGGGAACCGAGTTCAGGTAGAACATCGCCGGGTGCGACGGGTCGTCCGAGGCAAGCATGACCTCTTGCGCGCCGCGTCCGACATAGAGCACATCGCGCGGCGCAAGCCGGTAGGTCGCGCCGTCCACGGTGATCGTGCCGGGATGATGGCCCAGATTGGCGATGCCGGATTCGCGCGCGTCGTGGAAATGCGTCGCCCCCACCGGGGCCCCGTCGCCGATGGCGATGGGGGAGAGGGTCGGCACGATGCCGCCCAGCACCATGCGGTCGACATGGGTATAGGCCATGCGCGCCTGTCCGGGCTGAAAGAGCCCCTCGACCATGTATTCGGCGCGCAGATCGGCGGTTTTCATGCCGTCCATGGCGGCGGGCGAGCCGCCGTATCGGGTGGTCCAGGTGGTGACGGGTGTGGTCATCGGTTCGGTCATCGGCTCAGGGCCTCGGTCAGGCACAGGATGGCGAGCGACTGGCCGTAACCCGTCGGCTGCACCGGAATGTCGCGGTAGAATTGCAGGTCATGGCCCATGCGGGTGCCGTAAGAGACCCCGCCAACGACGCCGTCGGCGCCGATCTGGCCCAGCACATAGTCCAGCCCCCGCCGCCCCGCCGCCGCTGCGGCCGGTCCGGCATGACCCTTGCGCGCGGCCTTCATCAGCCCATAGGCGATGCCGGCCGTGGCGCTGGTTTCCTTGTACGAGGTCGGATCGTCGAGCAGCGTGCGCCAGGCGCCGTCCTCGGTCTGCAAGGGCAGGAGGGCGTCGATCTGCGCGGCCAGCACGCCCCCCAGAAAGCGGGCGATGGCGGGGTCGAGCGTGCAGAGGTCGGGCAGGTCGGCCAGCCCCGCCGTGATCCAGGCGTTTCCGCGTGCCCAGCGGGCGCGGGCGAAATTGTCGCGCCGCGCAAAGCTCCAGCCGTGGAACCACAGGCCGGTTCCCGGATCGGCCAGATAGCGGGTGTGGACCAGGAACTGGTGCTGTGCCTCGTCGACCAGCGCGCGCTGGCCGCTCGCCTCGCCATACGAGGCCAGAAACAGCGCCACCATGAAGAGCGTGTCGTCCCACAGTTCGCCGTCGTTGATCCTGTCCGACACATCGTGCTGAAAGCCGCCTTCGGCGGTGCGGGGGGCGGTGGTGATCACGCGCTCGGCCCAGTCCTGCAGCATCGGCTGCCAGCGCGGATCGCGGGTGCGCGCCCAGAGCAGGCTGAGCGCCAGCATCGGCGCGGTGGTGTTCACGTTGAGCCCGGGCAGGCCGCGCTGGCGGTGGGTGTCGAACCAGGATTCGAGCATCGCCTGCAAGCGGGCATCCCCGGTCTGCATCCAGAGCCGCGCGAGGCCGTAAAGCCCCACGCCCTGCGGCCATTCCCAACTGGAAAAGCTGATGTAATCGCCCTTGGTGCCGTCGAGGTTGGGTTCATCGAACCGTCCGGCATCGGTCAGCGCGGTCAGCCCGGTCACCAGGCGCTGCAGCGTCGCCCGGATCTGCGAATCGTCGGTCATGGTCGTCCTCCCCGCGCCGACGATAGAAGGAAGAAAATCATTTGCAACTCTTGCAAAAATTTTGCAGATTTCGGGTCGATGACCTGGCCGGAGGGGCACGTGAGCGGCAAGCGCATTCGCATGGAGGATCTGGCCGGTCGCTGCGGCGTGTCGGTCGCGACGGTCAGCCGGGTTCTGGCCGACCAGCCCGGCGTGCGCGAGGATGTCCGCGCCCGCGTGCGCGCGGCGGCGGCGGCGCTGGGCTATGTCGGGCAGTCGGCGCTGGCCGGGCGGCGCGCCATCCTGATCGCCAGCCGCGCCGCCCTCGTCGATGCCGCGCGCAGCCAGTTCACGCTGCATGTGCTGGACGGGTTGCGCGAAAGGGCGGCGGCGCTGGGGATGAAGCTGGAGGTGCGGGCCATGGCCGAGGATTTCGCCAGCACCTTTCAGCCCGGCGACGACGCCGCCGGTTACCTGCTGCTGACGCCCGAGACCGACGCCCAGATCGCCATTGCCGCCGATCAGGGGCGGCCGGTGATTCTGGTCAATGCCGATGATCCCCGGATGCGGCTGAGTTCGGTCGCGCCCTGCAACCGGACGGCGGCGGCGCTGGCGACCGATCGTCTGATCGCGCTGGGCCATCGGCGCATCCTGTTCCTGACCCGTCCGGGTCGGCGCACCATCGAGCGGAGGCGCGAGGGTTGGGCGGGGCGGTTGGCCGAAGCCGGTCTGGCCGCCGATCTGGTCGAGGAGGTCGCCGACTGGCGACCTGATCTGGCGGCGGCGGCGATCAGGGCGCGGCTGGCGCGGGGGGGGCGCGATTTCACCGCCGTGCTGGCGGCGGGCGACTCTCTGGCCATCGGCGCGCTGATCGGTCTGGCCGAGGCGGGGGTTTCGGTGCCGGGGCAGGTCAGCGTGATGGGGTTCGACGGCCTGCCGCAGTGTGACCTGCAATCGCCCCCCCTGAGCGCCGTCGAAATCCCCATGCGCGCCATCGGCGCCGCCGCTCTCGACCTGTTGCGCGACGCGGTCACGCTGCCCGAGGCCCCGCCGCGCCGCGTCGAACTGGCCTGCCGGATCGTGGAGCGCGCCTCGACCGGCCCGCTGCCCGCCTAGGCCCGGGGCAGGCCGGGAGGGGGTGTGCGGCGCGGTCATCGGCTGGACCATGGGGTGAGGGGGGACGCGGGCATGTGGTTTCGTCCTAGCCCCCGTCGCCGTGCGCGGGCGCCGGGCCAAGGTCCACCGCCTGACCGGTGCGGGCGCTGTCCTGCGCCGCCATGCCCATGCGCACGGCCCAGGCGCCGTCGGTCAGGCCGACCTCGACCTGTCCGCGACCGCGCACCACGGCGTTGAATTTCAGATGCTGGTAATAGGTGGACCCGTTGTGGTCCCCCGCCGCCAGCGCCACCGGATCGACCGGGATCGACAGCACGCGCGGCCCCTTGGGGTTGCGCGGCGAGACGATCAGTTGCGGCACCGGCGCCTCGCCCAGATGCGCGGGCCAGAATCGGCCGGGGCCGGGCACCAGCGCCTCGATCTTGCCCTTCGGGCCGACGGCCGAGATTTCCTCCTGATAGCGCGCCCCCTCGGCGAACATGCACAGTTCCAGCATCGCCCGCGCGCCGCGCCTGAAATCGAGGATGACATAGCCGTGGTCCCAGATGTCGGGCGTCTGGCCGTCATAGCGTTCGTCGAGATGGTTCACCGCCTGGCCGCCCGAGGCCATCACGCGCACCGGGTCATCCTGAAGGATGTGGCGCATCAGGTCGAAGAAATGGCAGCACTTTTCGACAAAGGTGCCGCCCGAGTTGCGGTTGAAGCGGTTCCAGTCGCCGATCTTTTCCAGAAAGGGAAAGCGGTGTTCGCGGATGGTCAGCATCCTGACGCCGCCGGTTGCCTCATCGGCCTGTTCGACCAGCGCCGCGACCGGCGGCATGTAGCGGTATTCCATCGCCACCCAGACCGGGGCCGGGTAGGTGCGGCGGAAGTCGTCGATCCAGAGGGCCTGCGCCGGGTCGGTGAACAGGGGCTTCTCGCACAGGATCGGCAGGGGACGGCCAAAGGCGGCGATGGCCTTGAGCTGCGGCACATGCAGGTGGTTGGGGCTGACGATCACCAGCGCATCCAGGGCGGGAAAGCGCAGCAATTCCTCCAGCGATTGCGCCACATGCGCGCCGCCGCCCTCGGCCGCGGCCTGTTCGGCCTGCGCGCGCACCGGGTCGTAGACCACGCCGAGCCGCGCGCCCGGCACCAGCGCGAGGTTGCGGATATGTTCACCGCCCATCATGCCGCAGCCGATCAGGCCATAAGTCACGGTTTGCACGTCAATCTCCTTCTCGCGACACGAAGCGCGCGCGGGTTGCGTCGAACCAGGTCCAGGAAAACTCGATCATCTCCTGCGCGGCCCAGGATCGCCGTTCGACATGGCCGCACAGGTCGGACAGGGGCTGAGGCGACCAGTCGGGCAGGGGGGCGAGGCCCACGCGGTCCTCGACCCGGGTGACGCGCAGGCCGAAAAGGTCGCGCCAGCTTTGGTAAAGGCTGTCGGAAAGCCGCGCCTGCGCGACCTCGCCGGGGTGGAGGAACCAGATTTCCTCGACCGCCACCGCGATGCCATCCAGTCGGCGCAGGCGGCGGATGCGCCAACCCGGCGAATTGCCGAATTCTGGGCCGGGCACGCCGGGGGCGCGGGGCAGGCGATCGAGCGACAGGATCTGCGCGGTGGGCAGGCCCCCGCCCGCGGCCAGTTCCAGCCGGAACAAGCCATAGACCGAGCGCACGCCGGGGCGGTGGCGGATGTAGTTGCCCGAACCCTGGCGACGCTCGAGCAGCCCTTGCGATTCCAGGATCGCCAGAGCCTTGCGCAAAGTGCCCACGGCCACGCCCAGCGCCTCGGCCATCGCGCGTTCGGGGTCCAGCCGCGCGCCGTCGGCAATCAGCCCGGCGCCGATCCGGCGGATCAGCGATTCGGCGATCTCGACATGCTTGGGCAGCGGCGCGGACATGGACCTCCCCGAATTGATACACTATTGATGCATGCTTTGCGGGGTGCTAGGCAAGAGGAAAGTCACATGGAGGTTGGAATGCCCGACACCGTCGTTCCCGTCACCTCGCCCGACCTCGACGCGCTGGAAGTGTCGTGGTTCTCGGCGCTCTGTTCGGACGATTACGCCTACCTGGGCGTGCCGGACGGGGCGCTGCGTTCAAGCTGGGAGCATTGCCGCGACATCGCGCTGACGGCCGAAAGGCTGGGCTTTCGCAACATCCTGGCGCCCTCGTCCTATCAGGTGGGGCAGGATACGCTGGCCTTTGTCGCGGGCATGGCGCCCTTGACCAGCCGGATGAACTTCCTCGCCGCGATCCGCTGCGGCGAGTTGCACCCGGTCATGCTGGCGCGCACGGTGGCGACGCTGGACCACATGCTGAAAGGCCGGCTGACGCTGAACGTGATTTCCTCGGATTTCCCCGGCGAGGTGGCGGATTCGGCGCTGCGCTATCGGCGCAGTCACGAGGTGGTGGAGATCCTGCGTCAGGCATGGACGCGGGACACGATTGATTATGAAGGGGAATTCTACCGATTCAAGGGGCTGACCACCGACCCTGCGAAACCCTATCAGCAGAACGGCGGGCCGCTGTTGTATTTCGGCGGCTATTCGCCCGATGCGCTGGAACTGTGCGGCGCGCAATGTGACGTGTATCTGATGTGGCCCGAGCCGAAGGAGATGCTGGCCCAGCGCATGAAGGCCGTGCACGCCCGCGCCGAGGCGCATGGCCGCACGCTGGATTACGGGCTGCGGGTGCACATGATCGTGCGCGACACCGAGGCCGAGGCGCGCGACTATGCCGAGCATCTGGTGTCGCAACTGAACGATGAATACGGCAAGCTGATCCGGGACCGCGCGCATGATTCGATCAGCCTTGGCGTGGCGCATCAGGCCCGCGCGCGGGAACTGGCGGATCAGTTCGGCTATGTGGAACGCCACCTGTGGACCGGGGTCGGGCGGGCGCGCTCGGGCTGCGGCGCGGCGCTGGTGGGGTCGACCGACCAGATCCTGAGCGAGATCGAGAGTTATCGGAACATGGGCATCCGGGCCTTCATCTTTTCGGGCTATCCGCATATCGACGAGGCCGAGCATTTCGGTACCAAGGTGCTGCCGCATCTGAAAACCTGTTCCCTGCCCGAGGCTTATGGCCGCGTACCGGCCAGCACTCCGGCAACCCCTCTGGGCATTGGCGAAAGGCGCTGAGATGACCCGAATCGAATTGACCCCCGGCCTGAGTTTCAGTCGCATCGCCTATGGGATGTGGCGGCTGGGCGACGATGCCGACACCACGCCCGCCCGGGTGCGCGCCAAGATCGCGGCGGCGCTGGAGGCCGGGATCACCACGATGGATCAGGCCGATATCTATGGCGGGTATCAGGCCGAGGAAATCCTTGGCGCGGCGCTGAAGGGATCGGGCCTGCGAGGCCGCATCGAGATCGTCACCAAATGCGGCATCGTCGCGCCGGTGGGTCGCTATGCGGAGGCGCCGGTCAAATACTATGACACCTCGCGTGCGCATGTCATGGCCTCGGTTGACCATTCCTTGCGGCTGATGGGGATTGATCACATCGACCTGTTGCTGATCCACCGCCCCGATCCGTTCATGGACCCCGCCGAGACCGGGGCGGCGCTGGATGCGGTGATCGCCTCGGGCAAGGTGCGGGCGGTGGGGGTGTCGAACTTCCGGCCCTGGGATGTGGCGTTGCTGCAAGGGGCGATGGCGAACCGGCTGGTGACGAACCAGATCGAACTGAGCCTGATGCACCTTGCGCCCTTCACCAATGGCGACCTTGCGCATCATCAGGGCCGGGGCGATGTGGTGATGGCCTGGTCGCCTCTGGGCGGCGGTCGGCTGATGGCGCCGGGCACGCCGCTGGCGGCGGAACTGGCGGCGATGGCGGCGGCGCGGGGGGTCGAGCCCGCGGCGATGGCGCTGGCCTGGCTGATGGCGCATCCCGCGCGCATCCTGCCGGTGATCGGCACCAACGATCCAGCCCGCATCACCGCGATGGCCCGCGCCGCCGGGGTGCGGCTGGACCGGCAGGAGTGGTTCAGGCTTTACACCGCCGCGCTGGGCGCCGAGGTGCCCTGAGAGGGGTCCTGAGGCGCGATCTCGACGCTCAGCACCTGCCGGTACGGGCGGTCGGGGGAATGCAGGATGGACGGGAAATCGGGGATGTTCAGCGCGTTGGGATAGCCCGACGGTTCGATGCAGAAGCCCGCGCAGGGCCCCGGCGCGCGCCCGGGGTGTCCGCCCGGGTGCGGGGCCATCCATTGCCCGGTATAGACCTGCGCGCCGGGCTGGTCCGACCACATCCGCAGTGTCAGGCCGGTCTGCGCCCGCACCTCGGCCACCGGGGCGGAGGGGGCGCGCGCGGGGTCGAAGACAAAGAAATCATCGAGCGTGCCGGGGTCCCGGGGCGT